>CAMCNF010000035.1 GCA_945876115.1 Verrucomicrobia subdivision 6 bacterium
GAGGTTTGCCAGTTGAACGAGGTTACGGCGGGGAAAATTTATCCGAGTTTTGCGGCGATGTGGAGTGAGGTTCAACCTGAGGTGGTGGTGCACACGGCGGGATCACGGGCGGCGGAGACCTTCATCCAGTGCCGACCGATGTTGGAGAAGGGATTGGCAGTGGTCTCTTCTTGTGAGGAGTTACTTTTCCCAGCGTTTCGGGCTCCGAAAGAGTCGAAGGAGTATCATGAACTTTGTTTGCGGAGTGGGGGCAGGATTTTGGGTACGGGGGTGAACCCAGGGTTTGTGCTGGATCTACTGCCTGTCTGTCTGACGGGGGTGTGTCGGACGGTGCAGAGTGTCTACGGGGAGCGGGTGGTGAATGCTTCCACTCGCAGACAACCGTTGCAGAAGAAAATTGGCAGTGGGTTAGAGCCGAAGGAGTTTTTGAAGTTGTGGAGTGAGGGCAAGGCGGGGCACGCGGGCTTTAAGGAGTCGCTTCTGCTGGTGGCTCATTCGTTGGGTTGGAAGATGGGGGAGGTGACTGAGACGATGGAGCCGATGGTGGCGGATCACGATATTCAGACCGAGTTTTTCACAGTGAAGAAAGGTCTGACCTGCGGATTGCATCAGGTGGTGAAATCGAAATCGGTGAAGGGTCACTCGATTCATTTTGATCTAAAGATGTATCTGGATGCGAAGGATCCGCATGATTTGGTGAAGTTGGAGAGTGACCCACCGATTGAGGCGTATCTGAAGGGTGGAGTAGCGGGAGATCGGGCGACGGTGGCGGCGGTGGTGAACTGCATTCCGAGGCTACTGGCGGCCCAACCTGGGGTGAGGTTGATGACCGACGTGCCGCTATCTGGTTTTTCAGTCGAGTAGTGGGGGGGGTGGGGGGGGAGGGGAATTTTTGATTTTGAATGGTGAATTTTTGATTGGGGAAAGAATTGCTCACGCCAAGCCCCGACAAGAGTACGGGGTGGAGCCGCTAACCCTCCTTCGCTCGGTCTCGGTAAACCTCGCTGAGCTTGGCCCCCTCAGACCTGCCCCCGCCCATTCTCAAATGTCGCTCCGCGATGGGATAGATGTCCGCTTACGCGGGGGAATTCAAAGGGCGCTTGGGACGCTAAGGAATTCTAAATGTGAGAATGTAGGAAAGTGCGAATGTCGGAATGTCGTTTTGTGGCTGGAAGCTTAGGTAGCGGCGGTATCGAAGATGGATTTCAGCTTTTCAAGGCCGCAAGCGTTTTGCTTCTCGCTCGGTGCGGAGAAAATTGCCGGGCGTAAGAACCCGAAGGTCATAGACAGTCTGGCCTAGGAGGGGCCCGAAATCCCGGCGATCGAGCGTGAGCAGCACATCGGCACAGGCGAGTGCGGTGTAGAGAACCGGTTTGTCCTTCGTCACATTGAAAAGTAGCGGCCAGTCGAACATGAGTTCGTCATCCTCGAGAAAAACCTTTGTGCGTAAGGCAAGCCACGTGCGGGTCGCGGCGGGCGACAGGTGGACGAGATTATCGCGTATCTCGTGGAGCACCCATGGGGAAAGGACGAGCACCCAGCCCTGCGCAGCGGCAAGGTCAAAGACCAGTCGTGAGGCGCCTGTTTCTGAGAGTGCAGCAGCGAGTGCCATGCTGCTGTCGATGAAGATTCTCACCGGCCCTTGCGGAATCGTTCACCGTCTGCCTCGTCCTCGGCGAGCATCGTGGCTACTTCTTGGCTTGAATAAATACGCGGTTGCGACTGCTGGCGTTCCTTCCTCAGCCTGACGGCGAGGAAACGAAGTAACTCCTCCTTCTGCTCGACGGGAAGAAGGTCGGCGGCTGCCTCGATTTCTTGAACTGTGCTCATTATTAACAAAATACTCCTATGCTTCGGAGGCGTCAACGACCGACGAGCACGACTGAGAAATAGGGCTGCCCTGGGGGCTCCAAGATTCATTTCAAGAAATTTGCTGTATAAACCTAGCTTACGATGTTGAGCTCCAATATGAATCAGTTATAAACATGCTTACAGACAACAACTTAAGCATTTAAATGATTAGAATAAATTAGACGCATAAAGCATATTTAGATTATCTGCGACTTTTGTTGATAAAGAGTTACGCGCCTATTGAAAAATAGGATTTCTGTGTTAATTTGCTCATGTAGCGATTGTTAACGAGTATACCCGTGTTGAAACTTTAGTATTAGAAGGAGGATCACAATGAGCAAAAAGTTAGCCAAAAATTTCCTCAAATATGTGTCTTTATTTTGCGTGCTAGGGGTTAAACGCTTTGCTTGTATTTTCTCTTTCTTTTTTTTCTTAGCGGGAATAGCTGAGGGCTTTGCACAAAGTCGCCTCTTGATCGCTTGGGATTTGCCGGCGGTTAGCGGTTCCACTACTTCTTCTGTCGGATCAGGTTTTAACGATCCGTCTGTCTTGGCCAATAACATCACCTTAGGGAGCGGTATAACGGTCAATAACAACAGTACTGCTTGGGGGGGGACTGGCTGGACTGCTTTAGGTACGGACCCGATTGCCAATGGAACAGTCAACAATGATTACATTGCGTTTCGGGTCACAGCCTCGGCTTCAGAGCGGGTGACCATCAATGGGGTTTCCCGTCTGGTCATTCAGGTCAGTAGTTCGGGCCCCAAATACTGGAGCCTTCTGTATAGTTCGGTGAACACCGATGCAGCATTTACTACTCCCGAAAAAACCTTTGGTCCCTTTGAGGTCACGCTTCCTACAACATCATCTCTTAATACTGAGATCACTACTCAATTGAATACCGCGATGGCACTTTCGCCCATTGTCTTAGAGCCAAGTGCCGTTGGATATTTGCGTTTAGTCGGTTATGGGGGGGCAACAGGCTCTGGTAGTGGACGTATCGTTTCTTCGAACACAGGGGTCATCGCCCCAGACTTCGGAATTATGGGGACCTCTGTGGTGTCCTACGTCCCAAAAAGTCTTCTTTGGAATGGAGCTAGCGGGGCCACTTGGAATTCAGGTGTGACAACCGATCTTTTTTGGCTGAATGGATCGACCTCCACATATTTCAACAATGGCGATAATGCGACCTTTAATGGAAATGCATTGGTTTCAGTTGTTTCCACTGGAGTCACTACGCCTTATATGACGAATAGTACCTCCATAGGGGAAATTCAAACGATCACGGGAGGTTCAATCTCTTGTCAGTTGTTGATGACTAAATCTGGCGACGGAACCCTTATTTTTAATCCAGCCGTGGATGTGGATCAAAACATCTATGAGATTAATCAGACGGGTGGGACGATCGGCATCAGTCAATCAGCAGGGGACAGTAACAACAATGTGTTGGGAGGACCCCGATGGACGATGGCTTCGAACACCGTGTTTGATATGGGGAACTCCAGCTACGAAATTATTCGGCAGCTCACCGGTTTTGGAACCATCCAGATGACCAACGTGATTGCCAGCACCAATGCGAACAACACGAATGCCTTTGTCGCGAATAATGATATTCATCTCAGAAACACATCGAACTCTATTTTTGGTGGGAGTGTGCAGGGAGTCGGGCAATTGACGATCGATAATGGGACCATCACCCTTACAGGCACCAACACTTATACGGGAGGAACGTGGATCTCCAATGCCGCTACTCTTAGGCTTTCTTCTCAAGCATCTTTGCCTGCGCAAACACAAAAAAGCGTAAGCGAATTGGGGGCGGACGGATTGCCTTATTATACCAGCGGGGTATTTGAGGTGGTCGATCTTCGACTCAGCAGAGCAGTCAGCACTGGTGGTGTTATGGGAACGTTGGAATTGGATGACACTCTCGTCACGAGTCTGATTTTGAGTAATTCGATCGGCTCGACCCGAGCATCGGACAAGTTCCGCGTCACTGCTGGGACGAATACTAGTTACACTCTTCAGCTGAATGGACCGATCAATCTGAAGGGCAACCTAGCGGGATATAATGCATCCAAGACCCCTGGTTCGGTTATTCTCCGTGGAACGAACCAAATTCAGGAGGCGACTAACGGGGTGATACTGGAGCTTGGGGGTAGGATATTGGTTAACGGTCCCCACTGCGTCTATCAGGACAAAGACTCGGACACTTGGGCTCCCATCACTTTCCTAGATACGGAAGGGTATGCTCGGTTTGGATTGGCTCCTGAAGTCACTAGTGAAATTACGCTATCCAACCCAATCGTTGCCAACACCAACAGCACGGGGACCAATCGCTATGCGGCGATTCTTTTGTCGACCAATAGCGTGAACGGTGCTCCCCAAGTTCTTCGTTTGGCTGGACTCGTGACTGGGGTGGGTGGCCTGCGGATCGCTTCTCCAGGAAATGGTGACGTGGGGCATCTCTATCTATCCGCAGGCAATAACTATGAAGGCGGCACAAGGATTGGAACAGGGAAACTGTTTGTTCCTTCTGCCGATGCGCTGGGGATAGGCACCTCGATCAAACCAGCCAGTGTGGCTTTTATTCGTTTTGAAACTCGTTCGGACAGTTATCTGGTCCCCACAGATAACATTGATTTTCCTGCATCCCATTCCATCGCAATCACAGATGATGCGATGGCTAATATTGATACGGGAACGAACAACGTTGTCCTCCAAGGGTTCATCACCAACTCAAGCTCGGCCAATCTTGTAGGGGGCAGTCTTCGAAAGTTGGGCGCAGGTAAGTTGATCCTTTCGGGGGCTAATTACTACACGGGTCCGACCCGCATCACAGAGGGTGTTCTAGAAATTGTGGGCCCTGCTTCTCTTCCTGCGAACGGGCCCGTTCAGTTTGGTCCCGCGGGTAGTCTAAAGTTAAGCGGGGCGGGTAGTTTTGGCCTGAATAGCATTTCTCCTGTGGTGATCACGAACAGTACCGGTCCGACCAATACAGAAACAATGAATGGGGTGCTAAACCTTGCGACAAATGGAGTGAATGTGACTGTTTCTCAACTCTCGATGTGGCCTAACGGAAGTAGGTTGACCGTTGCAAATCTTACAAATGGAAGTGTGACGTTGCCGACCGCCATAACCAATACCCCCACTCAGCTCACTATGATCAAGTCGGCGGAAAATCCAACCTATGTCGCTTCGGTGGCGTCGAATGGGTTGTTGAGTTTTGCGCCAGCGGGAGGTTCCGACACCACGCCTCCGGTGATTACCGTGCTGGGAGCAAATCCTGTAATTGTGGCGCAGGGTTCGGTTTATACTGATGCAGGAGCCACTACCGATGATGGATCGGCGGTGACGGCCAATATCCCTGCCAGCATTACCAGCACGGTTGGAAGTAATAAGACTGTGACCTATGATTCTGTGGATGCAGCGGGGAATCACGCGACCCAGAAAACCCGCACGGTCAATGTCACCGACCAGACCGTGCCTGTGCTTGCGCTCAACGGTGCCAATCCTCTCTCCGTTAGTTGGGGTGGCGTTTTCACTGATCCGGGAGCCAGCTTCACCGATAATGTGGATGCATCTAGAACGGATATTAGTTTGAACACCGTGGATACCTCTAAGGTGGGGTCAACCATACTGACCTACAGTGCAGTTGATGCAGGGGGTAATTTAGCGGTGAATGTGACGCGTACAGTGACCGTAACGCTTCCCAATGGTGGGACGACGGTGGGAGCCGATGGACTATCGGATTTGATGCGTTACGCACTCGGAGGCACGAGTCCGAGTTCCAAGGTAGAAATACCGACGGTAGCGGTGACCTCCACAACACTCACGATGAACGCTCTGATTCGGATCAATGACTCGAAGGTAACCGTGGTGGGTGAATATGGAACGACGCTTGGGACCTGGGTGACCAGTTCCCCTATCACGGGTGTGCCAAGTAGTAGCCAAACAGGGGCGGTGGCAGGGGTGACCCAAAGGCAGGACTTCAGCGTATCTCGCGGAACGGATTCAAAGAAGTTCATGCATCTAAAGGCCACGCAGGCTCCGTAAATAGTTTTAAGATTTCGCTTACAACCAGCTGGAGGCGGAAAGCTTTCAGCCCGTTTTGGTATTAGATGAGGATGAAGTTTAGGTTTTCTTTTCGGGGTTGAATCGGAGGGTCAAGCCTAACACGGTCCGCGTTCGCCGGGACGCGCTTTCACGCGAATGTGGTCTGAAGGAGAGAAGTTTGAGCAAAGGCGGGATAAAATAGGTGATTGAGGCTGGATATGGGGTGGTCTTGAGAAAAAGGGTAAAATGTGCTAATATAATGAATCAAACAAATCGGTCCTCCTCAGCACATTTCTTGTGTGCGTGCCTCTGCCGTTTATATTTTAAACGGCCTCTTGGCTTTGCTGTTTTTGTGCTCGGTGTCATTTCTGCATGCGGAGTACATTCCTGGGCAGGTCTACTATGGAGCTAATGATTATACCGAGTACGTGGCTGGTAATCTTCCTCTAATCATTACTGCCCCCCATGGTGGGACCGACTCCGCTTCCGCCCTACCGAATCGAACGGAAGGAACTTTCACGACGGATTTAAATACGGCAGAGCTCTCCCGTGCGATTCGAACGGCCTGCTCTAACCGATTTGGCAGGTGGCCGCATGTGATCATCTGTCGTGTCCCCAGAACAAAAATCGACTGTAACCGTGAAATCGTTGAGGGAGCCCAAGGAGCTTCTGCCACGGAAGCGGTCTGGAACGAGTACCATAGGCTCATCCGTACGGCCAAGGAGTCGGTGACGAGTAGCTACGGTCGAGGGCTCCTAATTGATGTTCATGGCCATGGCCACACCCTTCAACGGTTGGAATTGGGATATAATCTTTCCACCGCCACTCTGAACAACAACTCCTTTTCTACATCGGAGAAAAACAGTTCCTGTGTCCGCGAGTTGGCCAATCGTACACGTGTCTCCTTTGAGGAGTTGATCCGAGGGTCTTTCAGTCTCGGCACGCTTATCGGTCTACGGGGCTACCCCAGCGTTCCCAGCTTGGAACTTCCTAACCCGGGTAAAACGACAGGCGGTGGTGATAATGATTATTTTTCGGGAGGCTACACCGTCGAAATTCATGGAACTATGAGCCCGAATACTGGGACGATTAATGCGATTCAGATGGAGTGTAACTACACGGGTGTAAGGGATTCTAGCGTATCGCGCGCAGCCTTTGCCGCGAAACTTGTCTTAGCCTTAGAAGAATATTTTCCTCTACATCTGGGGATGAATCTCAACACCTTTGCTCCGCCTCCTTCGATGACTCAGTTTGCCGATACGGTGATCGCAGAAGATAACCCTACCTCTCCGCTCTCTTTTACTTTGGATGATTCCTCCGTCACTCTTGCCGCTACCTCCTCCAGCAGTTCCCTCGTCAGCTCCTCCGGAATGTCTTTTGCAGGCAGTGGGTTCAATCGGACTTTGACGGTGACTCCGCTACCTAACGCCTATGGATCGAATGCCATGGTGACGGTGACCGCCACCACCTTAAGCGGGGGGCTGGGAGTGGAGTGGTTTTATCTAACGGTGAATCCTGTCAACGACGCTCCGATCTTTCCCTCTGTGGCGGATCAAACAATCAACCCCGGAGTTTTTCTAAGCGTTCCTGCCAGCGCCACCGATGTGGAAGGGGCAAGTTTAGGGTATGCCATTGTCTCTGGTCCGGCAGGTTGTTCTGTGGATTCGACGGGAACCTTTGCATGGAGGCCGACTATCGCCCAGTCGGGTATGACTTACCCTGTGGTGATCCGTGCCACGGAAGACGTAATCGGAGGATTGAGCTCAAATCTAAGTTTTCAGACTACGGTGAATCCTGCAACCGCTCCGCAGGTCACCACCTCGTGGATCGCAGGTGCTGGGGGATCCTCTGCTCAGCTCCAACTCTCCATGAGCGGGCAGGTGGGACCTGATTACGCGGTGTGGGCCTCAGAAGACCTAGTGAGTTGGGTGAATCTGAATACGACCACGCCGACAGTATTTCCTCACGTTTGGTCTGATCCGAATGCGGCCAACTTTTCTAAAAGATTTTATCAGGTGAAGTTGGGGCCGTAGGGGTGGTGGCGGAGATATCGCTCCCGCAGTTGCGGGACGCGCTTACGCGCGGATGTTTAATTGTAGTTGGAAGATTAGGTAAAGGCGGCATCTCTGAGGCCGCCTGGCTGAAAACCACAAAACCTAAACTTTGCTAGGGCCGATGGTCTTCGTTGGCCGACTCTAACTTTGTGCCTTCCACTTGTTAGGGGCGCGCCAAGTGACTTGTGGCGCTAGGGAGGTTTAGGGTTTGAGCTTTATCTTCTGTTGGAACAGGATGACAGGGGATGATTACGGATTCGAGTGTGAGGGAGACCAGGGTAACCAAGAAGAAAGAAAAAGCTTCGAGTGGTGGCATGGGTGGATTTCTTCGAAATTACAAGGGGTTAGCGGCAAAGAGTGTTGTGGTGGCGGTGCTGGTGCATCTGCTTTTGCTTGTCGGTTTCGGCGGGTACACGATTTTCAAGGGATCGGCTCCTCGGATGCCCTTTACCAGCGAAAACGGGGTGCCAGCCGAGGAGATGGGGTCAGAAGCTCCTCCGACGGAGGTCCCTGAAAAAATGGAGGAACCGCCACTCGATTCTGCCGAGATGCCTTCCGATCAGCCTTCTTTGGAGGCGGACACGGTAATTGCGGTGAGTGGGATGGTCAGTCCTTCGATGTCTTTTACGGCAGCACCTCCAGCGATGCCTACCGCGCCCGCGAGTGGGGCGGAAAAGCTAATGGCAAAGCCCGGAACGCGAGGAGGAGGAAAGCCCTCGACGGTCAACTTTTTTGGGGCCAAAGGGGAGGGGACGAATGTGTATTTTGTGGTGGATGTCTCGGACAGTATGGTGGAAGCCGACAAAGGCGGAATCGACGGATATAAGAATCTGAAGGAGAAGCTAGCCCAGATGATTGCTAGCTTGGCTCCTGAGACCAACTTCAACGTGGTGTTTTACGGGGACACCGTAGATTTATTTAGGCCAGAATCGGTGCCCGCCACGCTTGAGAACCAGAAGGCGGCCCGAGATTTTCTACCCAAGTACATGGCGAATACTAGCCAAAGGGGGAATATTTTAAAAAACTTTAAACCTAAGATTGCGACACTGCCAAGTAGCGGAGGGACGAGTCGGATGGATCTGGGTCTGGTAGCGGCCTTTGAGGGAAGGGCGGATACGATCTTTGTCCTGACGGATGGGAAGCCTGTGATTCGCCGGGGGATGACGGACGAAGAGCGAAAAGAGGACCAGAAAAAACGGGCTGGATCGGAAATTTCTGACGCGGACCGCCAAAAATACGCCAATGAGATTGCCGATTGGCGCAAGGAGTATGAGAAATATGTAACAGAGATGAAAGCGTATCAGGAAAAGAACAAAGACAAGCTGGCGGAGAAAGCGAAAAAGGAGGCGGAGAACCGCGCAAAGGGAAAGGGTAAGGTTGTCGAGGGACAAGGATTTATTGTGGAGGCAGTAAAAATTCCTGGTTTGCTGCCGGCTCCGACGGCCCCCGAGCAGCCCAAGCCACCCCAAGCGAAAAAAAGCGGTCAGGTAGTGGCTTCGAGCGTTTCGGGAGACTGGAGCGATGATCAGATCTTCGAATATCTAAAGACCACCTTAAAAGAGACTTACCGTAAAGATGACTACCCCCTGCCTTCGATTCACGCGGTAGCTTTCATGTCGAAGCCAGCCGAGGAGAAGTTTCTTCGATCCCTTGCCTCTCGTAACAACGGCAACTTCATTCGTATTTCGGCTCCGCTAAAATAGCGCAGGCAACGCGCACGGGTAGTGGTTTAGGCGGAGAAAAGTTGCAGGCGACCAGCGAAAAAGCTCAGCGGGATGGGAGTCATGTTGACGTTGCACTTGGGATGAGACTGTAACTCCTGGGCTAAGTCCTGGCTGACGAAGATCTTTTCCACGTGAAGGGTATTGGGGATGAACATCCAGCGTTTATCTCCAAATCGCTCGCGGATCTTCGCGATGATTTCCTCGTCGTCCTTGAGGGTGCAAGGAATGGCCATCCGCTGCATGTCCCCTGTGGTGAAAGCGTTGACGAAGGTCTTCTGTTCGTCGATCGAATCGCGGAGTCGGCGAGTGATAAAATCGGCCAGGCCAACACCGAGGGCGTTGCCTTGGGCTTGGGGGGCAAGGCCGAGGGCGGCGATCGTCTTTATTGTAGGTTGGGTGAGGTCCTCAAAGCCGTGGACACCACGCCGCCCGATGACATTGGTGTCCATCCCGGTGCCGCTGAAGGTTTTTCCGATCTCATCGACGATGAGGACGTTAAGGTTATCGCACGGGAGGGCAGGAAAGTAGTGTCGATGCCGTTTTAGTAGGGCGGGTTCGTCCTTTAATATCCTTTCACCTGGAAGGGCGTGGATTTCGGCGGTGGCATCGAACCCGTCTTCGAGTAGGGCGAGGCCGGCAAAGATCTTTCCCGATTGGACAAGAAGGGAGCCCATCTCTTCGAGGATGCGGGGCATACGATCGGGTCGAGCGGAGTGGAAAGTTTCAGCGGAGCGAATTTTGCCCATACCGACGACCATCATTTTAGTGAGGCCACTTTGGACGGGCCCCGAGAAGCAGGTATGGAGTTTGATTCGGTTGAGGATGAGGACCCCGGCTGATTCAAAGCAGTGGCGGTCCATCCAGACTTCGCCCGAATC
Source organism: Verrucomicrobia subdivision 6 bacterium (assembly GCA_945876115.1). Classification (GTDB taxonomy): domain Bacteria; phylum Verrucomicrobiota; class Verrucomicrobiia; order Methylacidiphilales; family Verrucolacustridaceae; genus Verrucolacustris. Next base: position 10,561 of record CAMCNF010000035.1, read on the forward strand.
GACCGAGCCGACCTTGACGCACTCCATGCTGGAGCGGATTTCAAGGCCCGTGGCGGCGGGGGTGAGGCCGAGGGATTCGACCATCTTTTGTTGGCCTGAGGCGGTGGCACCGTTGTGGGAACCCATGGAGGGGACGAGGAAGGGGTTGGCGCCGTGGGCACGAAGCCAATCGCCGACCGCTTTGGTGATGGGAACGAGGTTGGAGATTCCGCGACTTCCGGCAGTAATGGCAACATCTCCTTGCGGTGGTTCTTTGCCCATTTGGTCGAGGGCGTGGTGGACTGCCTTGGGCAGGTCTTGAATCGGGGCAGAGATTAACTTTTGATCGATCTGGAAAACATTCATGGGGTTGAGAGTAGTTCTTCCTCAAGTACAGGATTCGTGAGTAAGCCGATCTTTTCAATCTCTACAGTGACGATGTCTCCAGGTTTGAGCCAGCGTGGGGGTTGGGCGGCCATACCGACTCCGTGCGGGGTGCCAGTGAGAATGACGGTGCCTGGGAGTAGTGTGGTGCTGCCACTGAGGAACTCGATGATTTGGGCGACAGAGAAGATCATATCGTTGGTATTCCAATCTTGGACGGCAGTGTGGTTAAGGAGGGTGCGGAGTTTTAGGTTTTGGGGGTCGGGGATTTCGTCGGGAGTGACGAGGTAGGGACCGAGGGGGCAGAAGGTGTCGAAGGTTTTGCCTCGGCACCATTGGCCACCGCCAGCGTTTTTCTGCCAGTCGCGTGCGCTGACATCGTTGGCACAAGTATAGCCTAAGACAAAATCGAGGGCGCGTGCGGCTGAGACATTTTTGCAAGTCCGACCGATGACCACGGCGAGTTCGCACTCATAATCGACGCGGTCGCTACGGAGGTGACGTGGTAGAAAAATGGGATCCTCCGGATTCTGGAGCGAAGAGATGCTTTTGATGAAAAGAATTGGATATTCGGGAAACTTTGAGCCCATTTCCGTGGCATGACGGCGGTAGTTGAGGCCGATGGCAAGAATCTGAATCGGAGCCAAGGGAGCTAGAAGTTTTGCGACTTCGGCTTGTTTTCCAGTCGATTGAAAGCCTTCAAAGATGTCGCCTTTCAATAGAAGGGCGGTGCCGTCCGCCTGCAGTTCGGAATGGGCGATGCGGCCTTGGTGATCGAGATGGCGAATAATTTTCACAGATCAGGAGTCCGATGGGGGAGGTTAAAAGGGTGCACCGTAGAGGACTTGAACCTCTGACCTCCACCGTGTCAAGGTGGCGCTCTACCACTAAGCTAACGGTGCGGTAGTTAGGAAACCCTATCACGGGTTGGGGCATTGGGGGAGACAGAAAATCCAACCTAGCGGAGGCGACTTTTTGATTTCGAGCGGAGAAAACGGGCCTGAAAAGAGATGTGACGGGTTTCGGGTAGGATGAACTTCTTGAGTTCGAGATCGATCCAAGGGATTGGAAAATGAGTGAAGGCGGCTTGGGCGAGATCGTGAGCGAGAGTTTCGATGAGTTTACGCTCTTTGGCTTGAGCAGTTTTTCGAAGGAGCTGGCTGAGGTCAAAATAGTTGACTGTATGTTCTAGGTTGTCGGTCTGAGCGGCTTTTTTGAGGTCGGGAACAGGAAAAATGGCGGTGCAGAGGAGTTTTTGCGGTTTGGCTCGTTCTGCTGGGGGAACGCCGAGATGGCAGGAGAGTTCGAGATCCACCAACGAGAGAACTGGGGTCATACTGATTTAGGACGCCGGAAGATGGCGAAGGTGAGGATGGCGAGTTCGATGAGGGCGAAGGCGCCGACGTAGAGTTGGCCGCCATCGCCGAAGCCGTAACTGTGAAGTCCTTTGCCGAGGACGAAGTTTACTCCGTACCAGGCCATGAGGATGGTGAGGAATGAGGCGATGGAGCCGATGGCGAGGCCGTATCCACCCCACCAACCGCCGAGGCGGCCGTGGAGAAGAATGATGTAGGCCATGAGAGCGATGAGGGCCCATGTTTCCTTGGGATCCCAATCCCAGAAACGGCCCCAGGAGTAGTTGGCCCAGACGCCGCCAAGGATGACGCCAGCGGCTAGAAGAAGAACTCCGATTTGGAGGCAGCGATAGAGGTGGAGAACAGTGGGATCGGTGGCTGGCACTGCAGCACGATGGCGCAGTGATCGGAAAACGATGAAGTGAGCGAGGGCGGTGGCGAGGGCAAAGGCGCCGTAACTGAGGGTGATGGTGAGGACGTGGATGGTGAGCCAGAAGTTACTTCGAAGAACGGGAACGAGCGGGTTGAGGGCGGGATCGAGGACGGCAGGTTGGAGGTCGGACGCGACGAGGGCGAGGATGACGACGGGAGAGGCGGCGAGGAGGTAGATGGTCGAGCGGTGGCGTGTGGCGAAGATAACGGCAAAGAGGCCAGCACCGAAAGCGACCCAGAGGATGCTTTCGTACATATTGGTGACGGGCGGGCGGCCTGCGATCCAGACGCGGGTGGCAAAGCCTGCGATGAGAAGGAGAAGACCGATCCAAGCGAAGAGGGATCCGATGGAGAGAAGGCGGGGATTCTTTTTTTGGCCTGCGGCAAGAAGGAGGAACGCGGAGAGCAGCCAAGCGATCCAGGATAAACGGAAGGGATGAAGTTTTAGGTAGGCGACTTCCAGTTGAATTTTAGTGCGGGAGAAGTTGGCGTTTTGCTGGAGAGCACGTAGGGGAGCGGAGTCGAGGGAGTGGGGAGAGTTGGGGGAGATCCAAGGGGATCCTACGGGAGAGCCTGAGGGGGAAGGGATGAAGCGGAAGGCTTCGCCAGAAAAGAGAGCGGAGAAAATCTGTAAGCGGAGGGAGACGGTTTGGGCGGCGGCAGCGAGGGGGGGTACGTCGGTGTGTGGGCCTGCGGCACGGGCGGTTTCGGCTTGGCGAGTGAGAGTGGTGAGTTTGGGGTTGGCGGCGAGTAGGCGGGGGGCAAAGAGGCGGGTGGTTGCGGGGAGGTTGAGTTCGCGGCGCAGGGCAGGGTCATCGACAAGGAGGATGGGTTGATTTTCCCAGCCTGCGGGGTTGAGCCAAAGGGAAAGAATGAGTTGGCGGGAGCTAATTTTTCCGAAAGCGGGAACGGTGACAGAGGTGCGACCGGTTAAGGAGGTGGTGATTTCTTGAGCGAAAGAGAGGAATGGTTTGAGACGGCCGCGGTGTTGGATGACAAGTGTATCGAAGGTGGAATCGTTGTCGGCGAGGGTGGCGGTTTGATCTTGAGAGAAGGAGGGAGTCGCGAGGAAGCTGAGGCTGAGAATAAAAAGAAGAGAGAGAAGGCGGATCATAAATTAGGTTTGGGCTGTGGGTTCCTTACGAAGATAGAACATGGAAAAGATGCCTGCGACCATGAGTAAGGAGCCACTCCACTTGAGGAGCCAACCCGGATCGTGGAGAACTTGGAGAGTGGTGCGGTCTAGGTTTTGCGGATCCCAGCCTGCTTGAGAAAACTTATAGGATAGGCCGGTGATCTGGGGGAGGAGACCTGGTGGGTAGGTAGCGGGTTGATTCATTTCGAGTTGGGCGGGGACTTCGAGTTTCTTTTTTTCGTCGGCGAAGGTAACGGAGGCGAGGAAGTTGGCGGGCTCATCGGTGCCTGGGTCGCGGGGAACATCGAAGGAGTCGAGACGGATGGAAAAGGGGAGGGGTTGCAGTTCGAGGCCGAAGCCGATGCGGGAGGTGGCGTCGGCTGAACTGAGGATGGCAGAGGTACCTGAGGCGATCCAGCGGGCGGGACCGGTGGTGCCGTCTGGGGCGCGGAGGTGGGCGTGGAGAGCGGGGCGGCTGGGGGTGGGGTCGGGTTTATCTGAGGGGACGGTGATGGTTTCGATGCGGGCATGGGGTTCGAGGGTGACGAGGCGAACAGACCAATCTTTCCATCCTGGGGAGAAAGATTGGCCGAGGCGGATGGTTCCTGTGGTGGGGGGTTGGGAGGTAGATTCGCCGAGAAAGAGGAGGGAGTCGGGGGGGGGGCCTGGGGCGAGGGTGAGACGGGAGGGGGCTGGGGG
>CAMCNF010000036.1 GCA_945876115.1 Verrucomicrobia subdivision 6 bacterium
TGCCACTTTTTTCTACGGCGAGGATAATTTTTTCATTGGTAGAGATAAGCTGATCGAGTTTTAGTAAAAGTTGAGTGGCCCAGGCGGGTTGATCTTCTGAAGCGGGAGCAGGAGTAGGAGCGGGCTGGGGTGTAGGTTGGGTGGCAGGTTGGGGGAGTGGCACGGCTTGGGTAGGTTGGGGAAGAGTGGAGAAGGGGACCCAATCTTGGCTGCCTTCGAGAGCGACGAGGGTGGTGTTAGGAATAGTGCCGTTGGATTGGAGATTTTGGAGGTCGGCTAAAGTAACGGGGCCAGCGGCCTGATTCTGGGCGTCGACGTAGTAGTAGCGAGAGGTCGTGCTCATGAGGAGCAAGGTTGGCGGGGAGGAGTGGCTTTGGCCAGCTTGGAGGAGGGCAGAGCGACAAGGTAGTCGTGCGCCTTTCGATAGCTTTTGGATTCGAGAAAGTGGTTGAGGCGTGGATCGAGTTGCGGAGCGAGTTGCACAGCGAGGAGTTCTAATTGTTGGCAGTGGGGGATGAGGTCGGGCCGATCGGGCAATTTCTGAGCGGAGACGGCAGAGAGGTAGTCTTGGAGGGCATGGAGAAGAATGTTCTGCGCTTCAGAGGAGTTCACGATTTGAGGGTAGGGAGAAGGCGATAGGGTTGTCGAATGCTTGAGTCGGCGAGAGGAGTGATTTAGGAATAAAGGATGGCTGAGCCGAAGAAAATCATCGCAGTTCTGGCAGGAGATGGAATTGGGCCTGAAGTGATGAAGGCGGCTCGGGAGGTGGCGGGTGCGGCGGAGAAAGCTTTTGGATTTCAACTGGAGTGGCGTGAGGCGCTGGTGGGTGGGGCGGCGATCGATGCGCGAGGGAGTGCCTTACCTAAGGAGACGGTAGAGGTTTGTTGCTCGGCGAAAGCGGTGCTCTTTGGGAGTGTGGGGGGACCGAAGTGGGAATCGTTGCCGCCCAATGAGCAACCTGAGCGGGCAGCGCTCTTGCCGTTGCGTAAAATATTTGGGCTGTACGCGAATCTGCGACCTGCGGTTCTCTATCCTGAGTTGGTGGGTTGTTCTCCTTTAAGGGCGGAGCGGGTGGCGGGCGGATTTGATCTGCTGGTGGTGCGGGAGCTGACGGGAGGACTTTATTTCGGGAAACCGAAGGAAACGACCAAGACCCCCAAAGGGGAGCGAGCGGTAGATACGATGGTCTATGAAACCTATGAGATTGAGCGGGTGGCAGAAGTAGCCTTTCGGGCAGCGGCGTTTCGCAAAAAGAGGGTGACCTTGGCGGATAAGGCGAATGTTTTAGAGACGAGCTTACTGTGGCGAAAAGTGGTCCGTGAAGTGGCGGCGAAGCATCCAGAAATAACCTTGGATTTTATTTATGCGGATAACGCGGCGATGCAACTAGTGAGGGAGCCAAGCCGATTTGATGTGCTTCTTTGTGAAAATCTTTTTGGAGATATGTTGAGTGATGAGGCGGCGGCGGTGGCCGGTTCCTTGGGAATGCTACCTAGCGCATCGTTGGGTGAGGGGAGTTTTGGCCTTTATGAGCCTGCTGGAGGATCGGCTCCTGACATTGCGGGCAAAGGAGTAGCGAATCCTATCGCACAAATTTTGTCTTTGGCGCTGATGTTTGAGATGAGTTTAGCGCAACCTGAGGTGGCGCGGGCGATTCGGTCTGCCGTGGCGGGTGCGATCACGGAGGGGTGGAGAACGGGAGATATTGCGGCGAAAGGGGAGAAGAGCGTTGGGACGGGGGAGATGGGGAAAGAGATTGCTAGGAGAGTCGCATCCCAAGGGAAAAAGGTTTAGAAAGAGGTTATGCCATCTACCTTGCTTGAGTTAATGAGACTGGGGGGCCCGATTATGTGGGTCATCTTGGCGGCGAGTGTGGTGGCGGTGGCAGTTTTTGCGGAAAGGATTTTGGAGTATCGGCGTATGGGGGCTCCGCTGGATCCATTCTTAGAGGGAATTGCTTCTTTGGTGAAAGAAGGTCGTTATCAGGAGGCGTTGGAGAGGTGTGACGAGGCCCACGGGCCGGCGGTTCGGGTGATTCAGGCAGGACTGCTCAAAAGGGAGATGCCTCTGGCGGATCTGCGTGAGTCGTTGCAGGAAGTGGCCCAGTTGCAGGTGCCGAGGTTGGAAAAGAATATCTCGATTTTGGCGACGGTGGGTTACGTTTCTCCTTTGCTGGGCTTGCTGGGAACAGTCACGGGGATGATTCACGTTTTTCAAACGGTGGGTGGGGCGAGAGGGACCGTGCCAGTGGGTGAGTTGGCGGGAGGAATTTGGGAGGCGTTGCTGACGACAGCAGCGGGGTTGGTAGTGGCGATCCCGGTTTATGTGGCCTACAACTATCTGGTTTCGCGGATGGGTTCAGAAGTGAACGACATGGAGCGAGCAGGGATTGAGATGATTCAGATTTTGAAAGAGGGTGGTCGCAATAGGCCCACGAGCCTGAAGACGCCAGTGACGACCGAGTTGCGCTCGGAGAAGCCGAAGGCATGAAGGTCCGGACCTCGGTCCGGATTTTGCGGGGTCCGCTGGATATGGCCCCCTTGGTCGACGTGATCTTACTTTTGCTCATCTTCTTCCTTTTGACCTCCAGTTTTGTGTTTCAACCCGGGATTGTGGTAGATCCACCGACTCCTGGGCAATCGAAGGGCGGGGTAAACGATACGAGATATGTGATTACGGCGACGGCGGGATTAACTCCGCAAATCTTTTTCAATGACCGGGCTACGGATCTGGTGAAACTGCGATTGGAGTTGGCGAGAATTGCTCGATCCGAACCCAGGGGAGTGGTGGTGATAAGGGCGGATCGTGAACTGCGGCATGGGGTGGTGGCTCAGATTTTAGATGCGGTGGTACAAAACGGACTTTCGGCGGTGCTCGCATCCCGCTCCGCCTCTTCGACCCCATGAGTTGGAGGTTTCCTTCTCGGATGAGTCGGCGTCTGGCGGGCTTTTTGGTTCTTTCCTTGGGGGCGCACGCTTTGGCGTTTTCGCTATTTCGGGATCCTGGAGAGTTTTCTCCGATTCCTGCTCCTGGATCGGGCAGGGTTTCCCTTTTTCTGAGTGAGGAGAATGAGATGGGTTTAGCTAGCTTGTATGATCCCTCAGCGATTGTACTCCCTAAAGAGGCGCCGACTCGACTGGCGGGGACGGTAACCTTGCCTTGGGAGGAGTTGGCTTGGCCGTCGCAGCAGAGTTTTGCAGTGGGGGGTTACCGCCCGAGCCAATTGGGGCGGGACGCGCCCTTGGCGGTGCGAGCGACTACCTCGTTGGGTTTTTATCGGAATGGTAGAAGGGAAAAGTCTGCGGTGGCGGTCGGTCGGGCGGTGCCAGAATCTTGGTTTGAGTTGGTCGGCGATTTAAAGAATCGGAAGCCGACAAAACCGATTGAACTCCCTGCGATGAAAAGTGCGACTGCGCTGGAACCGACAACCGCAAGGATTGGGGTGGATGAGGATGGTGCGGTACGTTTTGTTTGTCTGGAAGGAACCACTGGGGATCCGATTGTAGATCGAGAGGCGTCGACTTTATTGCGGTCATGGAGGTTTGAACCGGCTCCAGGCAAATGGGTGGAGTGGGGCAGGGTGAGAATTCTTTGGGCGGTGGATAATCGCGCGGAGGAGACCCCATGATGAGTTTGAGTGGTTCACAACTTCTTCTTCTTTACCTGTGTCTTTTTCTTGGCTTCGTTTTCTTTTTGTGGATGTTTGGTGGATGGAAAGCATCCCTTTTAACGCGGCGGTCCAAAGAAAAGGTGGTTTGTCCGGTTTGTGGCAATCGCAACGCACGGGAGCATGCGTGGCACTCCTTGCGATGTCGGAAGTGTGGTGCGCGACGTCCCTTGGATGCGGTATCGGCTGAAGGAAAATAAGCTATGGGACTCTGGATTGGTAAAAATAGGCAAGCGCGGGTGACTTATGGATTTGACGAGATCGCGCTGGTCCCTGGGGACGTGACGATCAACCCGAATGAGGTGAACTGCAATTTCTCGATTGGGAAGCATACGTTTAAGGTACCAATCTTGGCTTCGGCGATGGACGGGGTGGTGGATGTGAAGTTTGCGGTGGCTATGGGGAAGATGGGGGGCTTGGCGGTGCTGAATTTGGAGGGGGTACAGACTCGCTATGAAGATCCCAGCGGTATTTTAGAGCAGATTGCCAAGGGAGATAAGGAGACGAGCACCCATCTGATCCAGAAAATGTATTTGCCGCCGATTCGCGAGGAGTTGATTGCTAAGCGGATTAAAGAGATGAAGAAAGCGGGGATTGTGGCGGCGGTGTCGGCCATCCCGCAGAAGGCGGAGAGGTATGGTGCCATCGCCCAAAAAGCGGGAGCGGATATTTTTGTGATTCAGTCGACGGTCTCGACGGTACGGCATATTTCTTCGGAGTATAAGACCTTCGATTTGGCTAAGTTTTGTAAGACGATGAAGATTCCTGTTTTGGTGGGGAACACTGTGACCTACGGGGTGAGTCTGGAGTTGATGGAGGCAGGGATTTCGGGATTGCTGGTGGGGGTGGGTCCAGGGGCGGCTTGTACCACTCGCGGGGTTTTGGGTTTGGGAGTGCCTCAGGTAACGGCGACGGTGGATTGTGCCGCGGCGAGGGATGCCTATTTCAAAAAACGCGGACGATATGTGCCGATTATTACCGATGGGGGGATGAATAAGGGTGGTGATATCTGCAAAGCTTTCGCCTGCGGGGCGGATGCGGTGATGATTGGCAGTGCATTTGCCAGGTCGGAAGAGGCGCCTGGCCGTGGAAATCATTGGGGCATGGCTACGCCGCATGCGAATTTGCCGAGGGGGACGAGAATCAAGGTAGGGGTAACTGGAAGTTTACGGCAGATATTGTTTGGTCCAGCGACCTTGGATGATGGGTCCCAGAATCTAGTGGGAGCGATCGTCACCTGTATGGGGAATGTAGGGGCACGGACGCTGAAAGAGTTCCAAGAGACCGAGATTATTATTGCCCCGTCGATCAAGACCGAGGGCAAAGTGTTTCAGACGGTGCAGGGTGTGGGGATGGGAACGCGTTAAGAAGCTCAGCCTTTGTGCGAACCGTCGCAGAAGGGGGAATTCATTGTTTTGCCACAGCCGCAGGCCCAAATCGGACCGTCTTTTTCTATCGTAATCACTTTGGGGGCTTTGCCTGACCCTTTGTGGGAGCCGTCGCAGTAGGGCGGGTTCTTGGTTTGGCCACAGCTACAGAAGGCCAGGGTTTGACCAGCGACGGCATCGATCTTGTAGGGAGAGGATTGCCAAGGCATGTTCTAAGACATAGGTGAAAAATTTCCTTCCCAAAGAACAATCATCCTTTGCGAGCGCTTGAATAGGTTTGCTAGGAGCTTAAAAAAACTATATATTATTTCTTCGTTAAGTATCCAAAAACAATGAAACACCTTGTGGCACTTTCGGGAATCCTTGCGGCCTTGGCCGTAGGAGAGGTTTGTGCAGACAGCGCCCCAGAGGCATCGGCTCAAGACACGAAAAAGATGGTGCAGAACAACTTCGTCGAGACAGCGCAAAAGGGGATCAAGCTGAGTGGGTATGTGGACTCTGGTTATAGCTATAACTTTACCGGATCGAGTCGCTTTCAGTCTTCGGTCAATGGTCGTTTCGGAAGCGACACGGCCCAGCGTGGAGATTTTAATCTTTATGCGGTCAAGATTGCGCTGGAGAAGGCGCTGAGCGATGAGAACAAAGCGCAAGCGGGGTTTCGTACCGACATCATGATCGGGGAGGACGCCTCGTACTTTGTGAATCGCACAGCGATGTCTGCTCTTGGAGTCATCTCGAACACGAATAATAACTCCAACTCGCTATTTCTCGAGCAGGCTTACGTCGAGATCCGCGCCCCTGTGGGTAACGGGTGGGACTTTAAGGTTGGAAAATTCGTTTCCATTCTCGGCTACGAAGTGATGGAGCGTCCTGCGAACATGAGCACGACCTTTGGGTTGCTCTTCAATGTGATGCCCCTCTACTACACGGGGGTGCTTTCGTCCTACAAGTTTGACGATTACCTCGATGCGAAGTTGGGAGTGGTCAACGGTTCGAACAGCGATAACAACACTACGACCAATCCCAATGCGGGGGATGGAGTGGCGTTGTTGGCGGCACTGAACGTGACGGCACCTGGTGGTAACGCGAACTGGAGTAATAACTTTCAGTACAGTACAGGGAACGACAACAACACTTCGAATGGTTCAGCTTTCACAAGTATCAACAGTGGGACGTCGACCACGGTTCCGAATACTTCTGCCAATACCGTAATTTATAACTCTTGGGGCAACTGGGCGCCGAAGTTTGCCAATGATAAGCTTCTTCTAGCCTTCAACACCTTACTTGGTGCCACCACGGGTGCGGCCGGGGCGGTCAGTACGCAAACCTGCGTCTATGGCGCTGGAGCCTACGCGAAGTATCAGTTTAACGACTGGTTTTCGCTGGCCAGTCGTGGGGAAACTCTGGGGAGCAATAATGCGGGATCTTTTGGGAACCATGGGGCGAATGACACCAGTAGTACCACGAGGCATGTGACGGGAAACAACCTGTGGGAGTACACTTTGACCGCTGGCTTCAATGTTATTGATAATCTTCTACTCCGTGCGGAGTACCGGATGGATTGGGGAAGCAACATCTACAACCAACCCACGAGCAATCCAAATGGAGCCGCTTCCGCCGGTCCGGCCTACTACGCGGGAGCCGAAGTCGTTTACAGTTTTTGAGGAATGTTTTAAGGGAAACGGGGTCGGTCTTAGCGGGTGGCGTGGATACTATTTTTATACCAGTCGAGCAGGATGCGGGTGGGGGTGTTGAGGGGGAGTTGATAGCACTCTTCTAGCGTGCACCAGCGATACTCATCGGCCTCCGCGTTGAGGGTGACTGCAGATTGGGAAGTGGTGGCGAGGTAGTTGAGGAGGACGAAGTGGGCTGGTTTATAAAACTCTTTGGATCGGATACAATCTTGGGCAAGGGCAAATTGGATGTCGGTTAGGGTAAGGTTAGTTTCCTCAAGAATTTCGCGTCGGAGAGCATCCTCGGAGGATTCGCCTCCTTTAATTTTGCCTCCAGGAATACCCCAGAGACCTGACCATTTGACGGTATGGACCATCAGGAGCTTTTTATCGGGTCCCAGGATGAGGGCGCCAACGGTGGGGATGGGAGGAGTTTTCTCGGGAGCGGAGTGGCGACGGAGAATTTCGATGACGCCGAAGAGATCGTCAGAGACGTGGTCGGGCAGGGCGCGTTGAAGTTTTTTAAGAGAATCGTAGCCCGAAAGAACGGCGCAGGAGCGGATGTTGCCGTGGTGGGCGGTTTCGATGTCATGTTCCATATCACCGACGAAGAGAGTTTCATCGGGCCGGAGGTGGTGTTCTTCGAGGATGGCGTGGATGGCCTCGCGTTTATCGATGATGCTGGTGTAAGTCTTGCGAAAGAGGTGTTCCACTTGAAGCCGCTTGGCTTGATGGGCGAAATCGTCGGTATGGACGGTGCTGAGGAGAAAGGTGGGGAGCTGATGGGCTTGGCAGTACTCAAGAATCTCTTTGGCGCCAAGGAGAAGTGAAACGGAGTGGTGCTCTTGGCGGAATTTCTGTAGGAAAACTTTTTCGAGATCTCCGATGGGAACTTCGGGGAAATGTTCTCGATAAAAGCCTTGATAGGGTAGGTAGAACTTTTCGCGAAAGGTTTCTCGGGTGAAGAGGGGCTTGCCGTGGAGACCGAAGACGTGATTGGTGGCGGCGAGAACGGGGGTGAGGTCGTCGGCAAGGGTACCGGACCAGTCGAAAATGAGGTTACGGATCATGAGGTGTAGGCAGTTAGGCTACAGCCTATTAGGGATAGGAAAAAAGGATTCATCGGGTCAAAGGGAGGCAGGGGTGAGGGGGGGCAAGATGTTTGAAGGTACTTGGAATAAGGGGCTTGCCAAGGGAAGGGTGTTTTGATATATTGCTCGGCTATTCATTTTATGAAAGTTCGAGCTTCAATCAAACGTAGAACCAGCGACTGCCAAGTCGTGCGACGCCGTGGACGTATCTACATCATCAACAAAAAGAATCCTCGTTTGAAGCAGAGGCAGGGCTGATTTAAATCTATGCCACGCGTACTTGGAGTTGATATTCCTGGGGAAAAAAGAGCTGAGTACAGCCTGCGCTACGTTTACGGAATTGGGGCTACTCGTGCTCGGCAAGTTGTGGAAGAGGCAGAGATTCCTGCAAATTTACGTGCCAAAGACCTAACCGATCAGCAGATCAACCGGATCATCGGAGTGATTCAGCGGAATCGTTTCCTGATTGAGGGAGATTTGCGGCGGGACACTCAGCAAAATCTCAAGCGCCTACAAACGATCAACTGCTACCGTGGTATTCGGCATCGCAAGAGCTTGCCGGTGCGTGGTCAACGGACCTCGACGAATGCACGGACCCGGAAGGGCCCAAGGAAGACGGTTGGAGTCATCCGAAGCAAGGAAACCAAGGCAGCCAAGACCTAATTTTGTATGAGCGAAAACGAAAAAAAACCTGAAGTGAAGTCGGCCGCAACCAAAGCGGAAGAGGGGAAGGCAAGGGCGGCCCATCCTGAGGCGGGCAAAGCGAAAAAAGGTAAGGGTGCCAAAGGGGGCAAGGCTTCGGGCGGGAAGGATTCGGCTAAAGCGGAGGTGATTCTTTCGCCAGAAAGTCTGACTTTGGATGGATTGGAAGACGCATCGAAAGTTAAGATTCCGAAGATTAAAGGGGCGAAGCAGATTCATAATGCGGTGGCTCATGTTTTAGCGACTTTCAATAACACGGTGGTTTCGATCACCGATCTCAAGGGCAATGTGATTTCTTGGTCGAGCGCTGGGAAGATGGGTTTTCGTGGATCGAAAAAATCTACGGCCTACGTGGCTCAAGTGGTGGCGCAGGATGCCAGTCGTCAGGCGATGGCCCACGGAGTTAAAGAGGTGGAGGTTCGTGTGAAAGGTCCAGGAATGGGTCGCGAATCAGCCGTCCGTGCCTTGCAGGCAGTCGGTTTAGAGGTGAGCACGATTCGGGACGTAACCCCCGTACCGCACAATGGTTGCCGGATGCGCAAAGCGCGTCGGGTATAAGGAGAGAATTTTATGGCCCGCTACACAGGATCCCGCGACAAGATCAACCGCCGTTTTGGCCAGCCGATTTTTGGTCCCTCGAAAGCTCTGGAGCGTCGTAATTTCCCGCCAGGAGTTCACGGGGCAAAAGGCCGTCGCAAGCAGTCCGACTATGCTATCGCCATGGGCGAGAAGCAGAAGATGAAGTACAGCTACGGGATATTAGAAAAGCAGTTCCGTTTGTACTACCAGAAAGCGGTGCAGAGTCGCGGAGTGACTGGCGAGAAGATGTTGCAACTTTTGGAAACGCGCTTGGATTCGATCGTGGATCATTTGGGATTCAGTGCCACGCGGCGCTCTTCGCGGCAGATGGTTTCCCATGGTCATATCTCGGTCAACGGCAAGAAGGTAACCATCCCCAGCTACGGATGCCGCACCGGGGACGTGATCGAAGTGCGGGATAATCCGAAATCCCGCCAACTGGGGACGCGTGGACTGGAAACAACCCAGATTCGCCCCGTGCCCGATTGGCTGACGCTGAATAAAGAGAGTTTTAAAGGAACCTTAACTCGGATTCCGACCCGCGAGGAGATTAGTCCCGTGGCCAACGAACAGTTGGTCGTGGAATTATTCTCGAGGTCGTAATCGCCATCCCTTTCACCGCCCGCTACCGGCGGTGAGAAAAAAACACAACAACCACGGTTGTCGGTCCCTTTCCCAGGTAGCGGGGAAGGGGTAACCCAACCGGAAAGAGAAAAAGACTATGCCACTACGATTAGGAAGATTCGAACTGCCCAACCGCCTGCAAAAGGATGAAGAGGGCGCAACCGAAACCTACGCGAAATTTACCGCGGAACCCTTCGAGGCTGGCTATGGCCATACTCTGGGCAATTCCATTCGCCGAGTCCTGCTTAGCTCCTTGGAAGGTGCGGCGATCACCAGTGTAAAGATTCACGGTGTTCAGCATGAGTTTAGCACGATTGAAAACGTGGTAGAGGATCTGACGGAGATTGTGCTCAATCTGAAGAAGTTAAAATTTAAACTACCGAACCGTGAGCCTCGCTTGCTGACGCTTAAGGTGAATAAAGAAGGACCGGTCACTGCAGCGGATATCGAGCTCGATGCTGGGGTGGAAGTGCTCAATCCGAAGGAAGTGATTTGTACCCTTGATAAAAAGACCAAGTTCGAAGCCGAACTCGAAGTACGGGTGGGACGCGGATACGCCACCTGGGACGAGAACAAAAGGGAAGATTCTCCGATCGGATTAATTCCGGTGGACTCGCTTTTCTCCCCTGTGAAAAAAGTGAAGTACGAAGTGAAGAATACCCGAGTCGGTCAACGGACCGATTACGACAAACTCGTTTTGGAAGTTTGGACAGACGGTCGTCTGACTCCGGATGAGGCTTTGCTCCACTCGGCAGGCATCCTACGGCATCATTTGGATATCTTTGCTAACTTTGACAAAGAGCCGATTGAGTTCGAAGAGGTGAAATTCGAAGCTCCCGTAGAAAATACCGCGCTAAAGAAGTTGCTGGCGATGAGCGTGAACGAGATTGAACTCTCGGTGCGTGCAGCCAACTGCTTGAACAACGCAAACATTATTACGGTCGGTGCCTTGGCACTGAAGTCAGAAGCAGAGATGCTGAAGTACCGCAACTTCGGTAAAAAATCGCTGAATGAGATCAAGGATAAGTTGACCTCGCTGGGGCTTTCGCTGGGAATGAAGTTTGATGCTTCGCTCTTGACGATTCCTGTGGCGTCGATTGAAGCGGTGGGGGCGAATGGTCAAGCATGAGACATCGTCGGAACACCCTTAAGCTAGGGCGGACCTCGCAACATCGGGACAGTATGCTGGCCAATTTGGTCGGTTCGCTGATCCGACATGAGCGGGTACGCACGACAGTGGCGCGGGCGAAAGCGGCACGGCCTGTGGCGGAGAAGCTGGTGACCCTTGGAAAAAAGGGGAGCTTGCATCATCGACGCATGGCGATTGCGGCTTTGCACGAAACCGATCTGGTGCACAAACTATTTGCGGAGATTGCTCCTCGTTTCATGGATCGTACGGGTGGCTACACGCGGATATTGAAGTTGGGCTATCGTCTTGGGGATGCGGCACCGCTTGCTCTTTTGGAGTGGGTGGTTCGGCCATTGCCTGAGGCGGATGATGTGGTCGACGAGACCAAGTCCAAGGAAAAGGGCAAGGCGGTTAAAGACGCGAAGCCTAGTAAGCCCGTCAAAGCAACAAAGCCCGATAAGAAAAAGTAGCTTGGGGCTAGGCGGACCAGCCCGCCACGAGCCGAAAGAGGATCCAAGCTAAGATAAGAGCTGCGGTGGCTGCGAAAACGACCTTGCGTCTTGCTAGTCTGCTTTCAACCAAGAGAACAGGGCTATGGCGTGTAATGGAAGTAGGCGGTACGGATGCAATTGGGCGATTCCGATTGGAAGGAATAATGGAGGCTTCCTCGACAAGTCGTCGGGTGGTGTGACCCAGTCGAGAAGACTCTCTGGTGACACGGCGAAGTTCTTCTCGGATTGGATCACGCCTAAAACTGGGAAGATTCACTTTCTGAATCTAAAAAACCTATGGGAAGGAGCAAGAACCACCATTTGGGTATTCACGACTCCTTGGGGATAACTATGAAGATGAAGGGAGTTTGAAAGGGGATCCCAGGCCCAGGCCGATCGAGAGGGGCCAGCAAGAGGGGAAGTCGGAGGCTACTGGCTGGGTTGAAGTCGCCCCGTTTTTATCTACTGGAGAACCTTGTAGAGGATTAATGCAGCGAGGATGGAGAGAATTAAGGGAAGATTGAAGGCGAGGCCCCGAACAAAGTTAGAGACAAAAGAGTCGGAGGTTTGGGCGTTGGCTGTGATAGAGGGGGAGGAGCCATCTTCGGTGGAGGGCTCGAGATCGCGCCCGCGGAGCGCGTCGAGTTTAGCACGGGATTGAGTGTAAATCGCTTGGGCTTGGTCGACCTTGGCGAGAGCCTTGGAGAGTTCCCCTTCGATATCGGAGGCGGACCATTCGGAAGGCGCGATGTTATTAATTTCGGAGAGCTGTTCACTGAAAACTTGGCGAGTTTCGTGCATCTGTTCTACTTCTTTGCGGCTTTGGGATTCTGCTCGTTCGAGGATGACGACGGCACGGAGAAGGCTGTCGCGGATTTCTCGTTGACCTTGAACCAGTTCCATTCTGCGGGTGTTAAGTTCTTCGAGTTGGCGCTTACGCTGCTCCAGCTCTTGCTGCTGACGTTGTAGGCTGATGAGTTCGTGTTGGCGCTGTTGGAGCTCTGCGCCAATCCCTTCGATAGGACCGCCTGAAGGCAGGGCAAGATCTTGCTGATCTTCTGGAAACTTTGAGGAGCGGCTCACGGGATGTTGATAACGGTACCGATTTTCAGGTTGCGATCATTGAGGCCAGGGTTGGCTGTTTTGATTTTGGTAATCTCTTCATTGAGGTCGAGCGAGGCGGGGTAGTATTTTTTGGCTAGTTTCCAGAGTGTATCTCCTGATCCGATGGTGTGTTGCTTAGCGTCGGCGGAGAGGACGGCTGCATCCGCAGGAGCGGCCGGAGGAGTTGCGGCAGGAACGGAGGGAATATCGGTTTTGGCTAGCGGCTCGGAGGTTTTTGCGGTGGTGTTGCGTGCCGCAGTGGTCTTTGCAGGAGCTTTTTTCTCTGCGGTCGCGTTGGTGGCGGGGGTAGGCGAGGCGGGCACTACAACGGTGGCCTTGGGTGGGGTGGCGGCACCTGCGATTTGAGAAACTTGGGCTTCTTTGGCTGCGAGGGTTCCTTGGAGTTGAGTGATCTGCTGTTTAAGGTCGACATTTTCTTTGCTCATTCTAGCGATCTCGGCGGCGTTTTGAATCCCGCTATTTGTCAGGCTGAGAGCGAAATCGATTTTGGCTTTTTCCATGGCGGCGACGACCTCTTCTCGCTCGGCAGCGTTAGGCCTAGCTTCGAGGTATTTCTGGAAAAAGTAGATCGCGCTGATGGGATCGCCCAGTTTATCGCCGTAGAGCAGACCGATTTGCAAATAGGCTTTGACCACGGTGGGGTTGGTCGCGATGGCTTTTTCGAACTGTTTGATGGCTGCGGGGTAGTTGAGATCGGCGACATCTTTGCTCGCTTGGCGGAAGAAGGGGTTGCGTTCATCTTCGGCATCGGATCCTGGAGGAGCTTGTTGGCAAGAGGAGAGGACGAGGGCGGCCAGGAGGGCGGCGAGGAGAGTTTTGTACATAGCGCAATCATGATCACGCGGCGGAGATTTCGCAAGCCAAGGCTTTGGCTTTTGCCCGAGGTTACGATATTGAGAAGGCAAGATTAGGCGGCGCGCCGTGTGAGTCGAATTTCCGTCTCTCGCTCGACGAAACTCCATTCGGGTTGGGAACGAAGCTCAGCGAGCAAGCGATCAAAGGCGTCGGATTCGCTCGGGGCAAATTCGAACCAGGTGATGAAGTCGTAGGGTTGGGGTCGGGCTAGATCTCGGCAGTGGTAGAGTTTGCGAGCGACGGCGGGAAGGTATTTCATTCCGATGGAGGTGTGATGAGATTTCTCGGCGAAGATTTCATGGCGTTCGTCTTGGGTCATGGCCCACCAGCTGGCGTTTTTCCGAATCGGAATCAAGGCGGCGCAGGTGGATTCAGGCCGACCGAGTTCGGGTTGAATGGCGACGAGCTGATCTTTTTCTTGGCGAGTGGTATAGCGCTCGTTGCTGGTGACACCCTGTAGAGTCCAGATGGCAGGAAGGGTTGAGGCGGGCGAATCTGCGGGGTGGATGGATAACTTCATGGCAGAAGCGAGACTCTCACCGCGGAGGCTACGGATCTCTTGGATTTGCCAAGGGCCTTCGGTTCCGGCGACGAATGTTGAAAGTCTTGGGCTAACTGGGTCAGTCATGAGGGAACGATGGAGAAGATGGGATGGCTAATAAAACTATTTCTTTAGCGAGTGGGTTATGGCATTGTGCTGATTCCGCAATTTGTTTCGGTTTGGGTAAGGGGTCATAGCTCAGTTGGTAGAGCGCCTCAATGGCATTGAGGAGGTCTGGGGTTCGAATCCCCATGGCTCCATAAGCCATA
>CAMCNF010000037.1 GCA_945876115.1 Verrucomicrobia subdivision 6 bacterium
AGAAGGCCATACCGAATTTATGCCCATAGCACAACCGTTGGAGAAGGCTGCCGCCGAGCGGGGGTGGCGGGATGGGCTTCTGCACATTATCATTCCGCACACCACGGCGGGGGTAACGATTCAGGAGGGGGCGGATCCTGATGTACGACGAGATTTGGCGGTGGCGTTGGAGCGGGCGGTGCCGTGGGAGAATCGGGATTATCGGCATGGGGAAGGAAACTCGGCGGCCCATCTGAAGGCGGCGATGTTGGGGAATCACTTGGCTTGGCCGTTGGAAAAGGGGAAGTTGCGTTTGGGGATGTGGCAGATGATTTATTTTGCGGAGTTTGATGGCCCGCGGTCGCGGCGGGCTTGGGTAGGGTTTCAGCCCCTTTGGGCGGGTCCTCAATCTAAGATTTCGTGAATGGCCGAGCTGGGGAAAAGTTTCCCTGGGCATTCGGTGGGTTTGGTATTGATTTCACGGTGGAGACGGAATTTTAATTTGGAATCGGGCTTAAGTTTGCGCAGGTATTGGACGAGTTCGATCAGGGAAGCGGTTTGGCGTGGGCCAAGGCGATGGGTACTGAAGTCGCCGACGAGGCAGATCCCGATAGCGATTTCGTTGAGAGATTCACTGGCGAGGTGCCCGCCCTGTTTTTGCTGGAGCCAGCGGGAGCCGACTTCGATTTGGCCGTCGCCTGAATCGGAGCCGTTACCGATGACGAAGTGATAGGCCATGCCATTTTCCATGCCGCGGGTCTGCCGATGAAAATAGTCAAAGATTTTGGCATTACCCCCGCTGGTACCGCTGTGGTGGACGACGATATATTCCCAATCGCGGAGCCGATCTTTGGGGGCATCGATCTGGGCGCGGGCGGGTTCGATGAAAATAAGTTCACGGGTTGCGGGTTTTGGAGAGGAGGGAGAGGAGGTGGGGAGAGTTTTTGAGGGATAAGAGGGAGGGGGGCGAAGGCGCAGGAGGTCGCCTGAGCGAAGGGAGTCTCCTGACAATCGGTTCCAGCGTTGGAGGTCTTTGATGGTGAGATTATTTTCGCGGGCGATTTTAGCTAAGCTGTCCCCTTTTTTGATTCGCACCCATTCGGTGGGAGGGGTGGGCTGGGTTTGGGCGATGGGGGAGGGGGAGGTTTTTGCTGGAGTAGAGGGGGTGGGGTCGGAGTTGGGTGGGGGGGTTGGGGAGGAGGGAAGGCGGAGGACATCGCCTGGGTGGAGGCGTCGAGGATTGATGGTGGGGTTGGCTTTGGTGAGGGCCTCGACGGAGGTGGATTGGCTTTTCGCAATTTGATAAAGGGTCTCCCCTTTTTGGACGGTGTAGGAGGCGGCGGGGAGGTTGTGGCTGAACAGGAGAGCGCAGAGGAAACCAGCGCGAAGGATTTTTCGCATACGCATCCTTCTGCGCTAGCGCGGCGCGAAGCGTACGCCGATCTGATTTGTCTCCCTCGCGAGGCAGGGTAGGGGCTTGGCGAGGGTTCGGGTCGAGGGTAGAACGGAAGGTTCCTGGCAGTGTAGCTCAGCCCGGTAGAGCAAGGGACTCATAAGCCTTGGGTCGGGGGTTCGAATCCCTCCACTGCCACACTCTTTTTCGGGCGGGGGGGTGGGGGTAGCTTTGTGGGGCATGGGACAGGGTAACGCTGGAAGGGCTGAGAGTCAGTATTCCTTGACTCGCCCAATGCGAATTTTTGCGCTAAGCCACTTGGATGATTTCGCCTATTCTTTTGCTCATGCTCTTTAGCGCGGGAGTGGTGGGGGGGTTGGTGGCTTTGCCGATGAGGGCTCAGGCGACGAAAACATCTTGGCTCTGTTTGGGGGGGACTTTTGCGGGGGGGGCGTTTTTGGCGACGGCCATTTTCGAGTTGGGTCCTGAGGCGGTGCAGGCGTTGGGAATTTTTTGGGCCCTTTTGAGTGGGACGGGGATTATTCTATTTCTTGGGTGGCTGGATCGCCAGGGGCATCACGCACATGCAGAGATTCACGGGTGTCATCCTCACGGTGGGGGCGCGCCGGCGAAGCCCTATATTTTGGGGGCGATGTTGGGATTTCACTCCTTGCTTGAGGGATTGGCCTTGGGATCGGTGGCGGTGGGAACGGCAAGGGAGGCGTTGGCGTTAGCGATTCTTTTTCACAAAGCGACAGACACTTTTGCGCTGGCGGTGACGTTGGTACGCTATGGGGTTTCGCGGCCAAAAATTGTTGGAGCTACGGTGATTTTGAGTTTAGCGAGTCCGGTGGGGGCGTTGTTGGCTTCGATGGCGGATCTTTCTGGGCCTCATCTGTTACACGGGATTTTAGCGGCGACAACGGCGGGGACTTTTCTTTATTTAGCGGGATCGGATCTTTTGCTGCCTGAGTTAAAGGACAAGGAGGGAAGAGGGGTAAAGATTGTGGCGGCGACGATTGGTTTTTCGATTATCGCGCTAGCGGTGTGGATGGGGAGTTGAGTGGGAATGCCGATGGGCGAATCAAGGGCGTGGACCTTCCTACATTCCCAAGAATGCAGGAATGATTTATTCAGATAAAACAGATTTTAAAGCACTGTAGGACAGTGACATAGAATAAGTATCTTTTATTTGCTTAATCGTCTAATAGGAGTACGTTCTCAGTCGTTGAAAGTTAGATCTAAAGTTTTAGTCGGGTTGCTTATCCTTGGCGTGGTCGTAGGAGGATTGTCCTTACAAAATAGTTCAGCTTCGTTCGCCTCCTTCTTCTCTCGCAACCCAAGCAAAGTTGTCTCTCCAGATAAAAAAGGGCTGACCGAGACACCTCCCTCAACTAGTCCCTCGGTTGTGGTGAGGGCAGCCGAGCAGAATGGTTCTACCTCCACTGCGGCAAACCGCCCGACGAAAACAGTTCCTGATTCCGCCTCCCCCATGGATCGTCCCTCTGAGGAGGAGCTCAAACGATTTCCCGGATCGACGGTGAAACAGTCGGCCCAAGTTTCTGGTCCTGGGCCTAATCAAACCACGTACGTCCGCATTCTCGAGACAGACTTTAAATATCCGAACCTGCGAACAGAGGAGGTCGTGGACACCGCCACAGGCCAAGTTTTGTTGCGGGAAGAAATGGTGGCTGATCACGTTCTGGTCACTTTAGCGGAAGGGGAGGATCCCACCGCCTTTCTTGCTAAAATGGGAGTCCAAGCCACCACGATGGAACGCGTCACCCCCGACGTGCCTCTTTATCGCGTGCATCTGACCGTAGTTTCTTTGGAAGCGCTTCCCAACGCGCTCGATACTGCAGCGGCCCAACCGAGCGCTTTGGCGGTGGAACCCGACTATGTTCGCCAAGCGATTCTTGTCCCCAATGACCCAAAATATCTCGATGGCACACTTTGGGGGCTGAACCAGACCTCCGATGCGGATATCGACGGACCCGAAGGCTGGAATGTTCGCTCCTCCGCCGGCGCTGTCATCGTTGCAGTTATCGATACGGGCATTAAGACGACCCATCAAGATCTCGCTGCCAATCTGTGGCGCAATTCCGCAGAAATCGCTGACAACAAGATCGACGACGATGCCAACGGATTCGTCGACGATATCTTTGGATGTGACGCCTATAATAATGACGGGGATCCCACTGACGATCAAGGGCACGGCTCTCACTGCGCTGGCACCATCGGAGGAACAGGAAATAACGGCATCGGAGTGACCGGGGTAGCTTGGGGGGTTAAGTTGATGGGCTGTAAATTCTTATCCGCAACAGGAAGCGGTACCGACAGCGACGCCGTGCGTTGCATCGATTACGCACGATCCAAGGGGGCCAAGGTTCTCAGCAACAGCTGGGGAGGCGGTGGAGCGGGGGTCAGCCTGCAAGCTGCGATTGAACGCACCCGCACGGCTGGACTAATCTTCGTTGCCGCCGCAGGAAATGACGGAATAAATACGGATAGCTCTTACTTCTATCCTGCGAGTCTTGCCACCGACAACATTGTCTCCGTCGCCGCCACCACCCGTACCGACACCCTCGCCTACTTCTCTAACTTCGGAAGCGTCACAGTGGATCTCGGCGCGCCTGGGGAAGGAATCTATTCGACTGTTTCCACCTCCGACACGGCCTACGCGACCTACAGCGGCACCTCCATGGCCACCCCTCACGTAGCGGGAGTTTTGGCTTTGCTGGTGGCACAATTTCCGACCGAAACCTATAGCGTGATCATTGCCCGCTTACTGAACGGGACCGATAAAATTCCCGCGCTTGCAGGCAAAACGAAATCGGGTGGCCGAATGAATCTGGCCAACGCACTTCTGGGAACGACTCCTCCGACCCCAGTTCGGCCAGCGAATGATTCTTTTGTGACCGCTGTTGCGACTTCAACAGCCACTTGGACGCTGACGGGAAATAATACGAACGGAACTTCAGAAGCCGGCGAACCCGCACATGCGGGCAACTCGGCCGCGAAATCGGTTTGGTGGGCGTTTACCGCCCCTAGCTCTGGCACCTGCACAGTCCGTACGCTGGGCTCCGCCTTCGATACAGTTCTTGCCGTTTACACAGGAACCTCGGTGGGTGCGTTGGTGGCGGTGGCTTCGAACGACAACAGCAGTTCCACGGTTCTCGATAGTACCGTTTCCTTTTCTACGGTGAAGGGCAAGATCTATCGAATCGTGGTGGACGGGAAAAGTGGCGCATCGGGAGCGATCCAATTGGCCGCCAGCTTGGTGGCGGCGGTGGCGCCAGTGAATGATAGTTTTGCCTCGCCTACGGTCTTGACTGGCACAACTTTTGCGGTCAAGGGATCGAATATTGGAGCCACTCTGCAAACAGGGGAGCCCAAGCATGCTGGAGTAACGGGGGGAAAGTCAGTCTGGTGGAGTTGGACCGCTCCTTCCACTGGGACATTCACTTTAGCGACGACGGGATCCTCTTTTGATACCACGCTCGGGATCTACACAGGAACAGCCGTGAACACTCTGAAGGTATTGGGATCGAACGATGATCAATCCACGACTCTACGCACGAGCAAAGTTGTAGTTTCGGTTGTGGCGGGCACGACCTATCGAATCGCGGTAGATGGCTACAGCGCGGCTTCCGGGGCGATTACTCTTGCTGGATCCCTTGTGGCGAAAGCGGTTCTCGCAACCCCAGCTGGGGTGGCTGCCCTCCGCGACACAGCAGGACGAATCACGATCAGTTGGGGCTCAGTGGCGAGTGCCTCATCGTACGAGGTTACGCTGACGAAGGGGAATACGGTCTATGCTAGCGGTCAGGTTACGGGCACGCGCGCCAGTACAGTCGGGACGTTTCCCAAGAGTCTTCCGTTAGTCGCAAAAGTTCGCGCGCTCAGCGGGACAGGAGAGAGTGGTCCGTGGTGTGGCGAGAGCGCCGTCCGCTAATTTGATTTAAGCTTAGGCTACGCGCTCAGCGCTAATTCACTTGGTGGGAGGTTTTACTGGGCAGGGTGCTTTGACTCGAAGCAGCAAAAACGCGACGAATCACTTCCTCGACGGGCATGGCTTCGATACGGATGTCCTCCAGTCCTGGCAGGTCGATGGCCCTCCTGCTTATTTCTGTTGCACGGGCAGGGGTCACTCGGAGACGCAAGGTAGCCGCATCGCGAGAGACCACCTCGCCCCACTCGTCGCCTCGGAGATCGGGAGCAGTCTCTTTAAATCGGAGGACAATTTCTTTACGATCGGAAAAGTTACGGACGATCTGCTCCCAAGAGCCATCGTGAATGATCCGCCCATGATCAATGATGACCACTCTGCGACAAAGCGCTTCGATGTCCTGTAAGTAGTGGCTGGTAAGAATGGTGGTGATTTTTTCTTCAGCGACAAGATGGCGGAGAAAATC
This sequence comes from Verrucomicrobia subdivision 6 bacterium, assembly GCA_945876115.1. GTDB lineage: Bacteria > Verrucomicrobiota > Verrucomicrobiia > Methylacidiphilales > Verrucolacustridaceae > Verrucolacustris. Next base: position 5,788 of record CAMCNF010000037.1, read on the forward strand.
CCGAACCCGATGTTGCGAGACGACGTCGAGGCCCAAAGTGGGTTCGTCCAAAAACAAAATCTTGGGCTTATGGAGGAGAGCGGCAATTAACTCCATCTTCATCCGCTCCCCAAGGGAAAGTTCTCGGACTGGCTTATCGAGAAGCCCCCGCACTTCGAGCAAAGCAGAGAGATGATCGATGGTCCGTTGGGCTACGCCTCGGTCGATGCCGTAGATGGCGCGATTGAGCTCGAAACTTTCACGAGCGGGCAGATCCCACAAAAGCTGATTTTTTTGGCCGAGGAGGAGGGAAATCTGTCGTCGAAAAACAACTTCTCGCTCCCAGGGAACGTGACCGAGGACACGGGCGGTTCCGCCATTGGGATGAAGCAAACCAGAGAGCATCTTGAGGGTGGTGGTTTTACCAGCGCCGTTGGGCCCGAGAAATCCCACCAGTTCCCCGTGGCCGATTTCGAGGTTCACCCCGTCGACGGCGACGGCCTCATCGTAGCGCCGATGAAAAAGACCACGGATGGCACCGGTCAGGCCAGGTTCTTTCCGAAAGACCCGGTAGACCTTGCGCAAACCCCGAGTGACGATGGCGGGTTCCATGATTAGATGAGCATAGTCGCTACTTCATCAGCGCGTAAACGACCGCGAGGGGTAAGCAAAAAACGACCGTCTTGGCGACGCCCCCAACCTTTTTGCACAAGTTCGGCCAGGCAGACCTCGTGGCCCTGCAAGGTTTCTTCGGCTAACCCGAGGCTGGTGCGCAGGCCTAAAAGGATCCGTTCGGTCCGACGCTCTTTGGCCCCACAGATCTCCTCTTCCTCATGATCGGGGTGAGGAGAGGTTTCGGCGGAGCGGGCGTACTGGCCAGTATCGCGGATATTGCGCCAGCGCCGTCCCGCTACGGTGGAGACTGCCCCGGGCCCCATTCCTAAATAATCTTGGCCTGACCAGATGGCCTGATGATGAAGGCACTCCATCCCTGGCTTGGCGAAATTAGAAATCTCATAGGCGATGAAGCCGTGCGCTTCTAAAATTCTTTGGGTGAGAAGAAAAAGCAGGGACTCATTCTCTCCGTTGGGGTGCCACTCGCCGCGCTCGATCATCGAGGCCAGTTCGGTACCTGCTTCAGGTGTGATGACATAGGCGGAAATGTGGTCGGGCTTCAATGCACACGCTTCCTCGAGGGTGGCCTGCCATTCGGCGGGGCCTTGATTGGGGAGACCGTAGATGAGGTCGAGATTGATCTGAGGAATCCCCGCCTGGCGTGCGGCGTCGACGGCGGAACGGATGGTTGCACGGTCGTGGCGTCGTCCGAGCCAAGCGAGATCCTCGGGACGAAAGGCTTGGACTCCGAGGCTTAAGCGGGTGACACCTGCGGCTTGGAGCATGGCGGCTTTGGTCGGGCCGAATCCGTCGGGATTTGCCTCCACGGTCCACTCCTTCGCCTGTCCCCAAGGTGCAATTTCGATTAGTTCTTGAAGTAAGGAGGGGGAAAGAGCGGTAGGAGTGCCCCCGCCGAAAAAAATGCGCTGGGGAGAAATGTCGAACTCTTGTTCGGCCCAAGCCCACTCTGCTTGCAGGCCACGGAGAAAATCACGCATGCGATTTCCCGCGAGGCGCTCTTTAGGAAAATCGCAGTAGGGGCAGAGGTGGGTACAAAAGGGAACGTGAACGTAAAGAGTTTCGATGCGGGGCTTCATTTTATTGCTCGGCAAAGAGGTTGGCCTGCTTCGGGCCGAGGGTGGCGAGGCGTGCCTCGGCCTCGCGGGTAAATCTTTTAAATTCTAAGCGTCGGAACAGTTCCACCTGCTGAGCGGGATCGGGGCGTAGGGCTAAATCGGCGAGGGGAATAGGAAGGGTCAGGGCGGTACGGAGCTCGACCATTTTGCGATTTCGCCGAACGATGGCGGCGGAATTTTGCAGGATGGGGCGGAAGCGTTCGGGTTGGATCGAGTCGGCAGCGGCGAGGACACCTTCTGCGGTGCCGTATTGCAGAATCCATTTGGCGGCGGTTTTGGGCCCGACACCAGGAACACCCGGAAAATTGTCGGCAGCATCTCCGGTAAGGGCGAGGAGTTCGGGAACTTTTTCGGCGGGGACGCCCCACTTGGCGGTGACTTCAGCGGGGCCAAGCAGGGTAAAGCTTTGGCCTTGGGGTTGATAAATCCTGCATCCTTGAGAGGCTAGGACCATGAGATCTTTATCGTTGGTGGCGACGATGCATTCGGGGCCATGGGCGGCGGTGACATAGCTGGCGATAACATCGTCCGCTTCTTCGTCTTGGACGGAGAGGGTGGGCCAACCGAGGGCGATGGCGACTTCGCGGAGGAGAGGAAACTGTTTTTCTAGGGCTTCGGGAGTTTCTTTGCGGTTGGCTTTATATTCGGGGTGGGTGGCTAAGCGTTCGGCGGGGATGCCTCCATCAAAAATAACCGCGCCTTGGGTGGGTTTGAGATCTTCCACCATACGGAGGAGGGCGGAGGCGAAGCCGTAAGCGGCGTTGGTGGGCTCGCCTTTGGAATTGGTTAGTGCCGTGATGGCGTAAAAACTGCGGTAGGCGTAGTAGTGACCATCTACGAGCACCATGCTCATTTTTTCGGGGCCTTGGTTTCGGAGGTTGGTTTGGCGGGGGTTTCTGGCGGAAGCAGGCGCCACTCCATGCGAGGTCCTTTGACGACCTCGATACGAAGACGGAGTCGAGCGGGATTTCCTTCCAAGGATTTTTCGGCCGCTTCCATGAGGAGACGTGCGCGATCTTGAGCGGTTTCCCAACCACCTTTTCCTGGTTCGGCCCGTGCGATGAGTTCGAGGGTCCAGTCGGAATCGAGGGAGGAAAGCAGTTGGGCTAGGGAGCCAAAGTTGGCATAACCCTGATTTCCCGAGGGGAGACTGGCCCCAGGGAGTAGGCGAATGGCTGTGTCACTTTTTTCCACAGCGGCCCAATTGGGGAGCTTGGCTTGGGTTAAGTGGCTGGAGAAGGTAGCCACGGCTTGTCGTATTTTTGATTTTTCTTCGGGGGTGGCGGGGGCCTTATTTTTCTCCTCGGCGGGGTGGCTGGCGGTTTGGGCGAGCTTCTGTTTGGTGGCATCCAGCTCCTGTTTTCTTTGGAGGTAGGCGACACGGATCTGGTCGGTCGAGGAGGAGAGAGTCTGAAGGCGGTGCATGGCTTGGCGAAGATCCTCGCGGGATTCGGCGAGATCGGTGGAAAGTTTGCGTTCGCGCATAATCCAGCCGGAGGCGAGGAGGGCGGCGAGGGCGACCATGCCCATGGCGATGTAGCGATCCCTGGAAGGTCTAAGGGGAAGGGGGGAGGAAGTTTCCATATGGAAAGAGTATGGAAAGATGAGAGATTCCTCAAGTCGCCCATCGGGTCTTGCCTGAAGTGGATTGGGCTTCCAACTTGGAGTGATGCACTGCCTTTGGCTCGCCAGTTTGATAGTACTGCTTAGCGCAAGATGTTCTGCGGTGGAGGAAAAGCCTTTTCTCTATTCGCCAGTATCGGAGGTGCCAGAGTGGCGGTTGTTGGAGGGGTACCAGGGCACTCTGAGTCAGAAGGAGTTTAAAGAAAGGCTTCAGCGTATCTTCGATCCCAAGGGGGCTTTGGGCGCCTATTTAGAAATGAGCGAAAGTGCGGTGGTGGTGTTTCGGGATCGGGAGAAGACCCAGCCTTTATTTCGGCTACGCTTTGCTGAACCGACTTCCACGCCACGGGTGGAGCTAGCTCCTTTTGCGCTGGCGGATCCGACAAAGCCGTTGTTAGGGAAGGTGATTTGCCTTGATCCAGGGCATATTGGTGGAGATTGGGCGGATATTGAGGAGCGCACTTTTAGGATTGGGCGGGACCGACCGGTAGTGGAGGGGGAGCTCAATTTGCAGACGTGCCGTTTACTGGCGGAGAGGTTGAGTGCGGCAGGGGCGAAGGTGGTCTGGACCCACGAGGGGTTTGCGCCGACGACTGAAGTCCGACCGGCTGATCTTTATCCCGAGGCGATCGAGTATTTGCTGAAGGATCCCGCGAATCGGCGGTTGCCCCGATTTTCGATGAATGGATTGATCCGCTGGAATGCGGAGCTTCTTTTTTACCGTTCGGCGGAGATTCAGGCACGGGCGCGGCGGGTGAATGAGGAGCTGAGGCCCGATTTTACTCTTTGCCTGCACTACAATGCGGCTCCGTGGGGCTCGCCAGGGAGGGCGTCGCTCACCTCGGTGAGCCGTCTGGTTCTTTTCAGTCACGGTTCTTACACCGCGAGTGAGTTGGCCTATGACGACCAGAAATTTAATCTTTTTAGAAAAATTTTAGAAAACTCCACTCCGTCGGAGTTAGCCATTGGTGGGGCGATTGGGCAGCAGTTTAAGGAGAAGTGGGGGGTGCCTCCTGAGAATTATGCGGGGTCTGGGTATGCGCACGCCTCAGGGGCTAGTCCGTATGTCTGGCATCGGAACTTAATTGCCAACCGTTTGTTTCGGGGGCCAGTAATTTTTGTGGAGGGACCCTACATGAATGATCGTACCACCTACGGCTGGATTCAAGCGGGGGCCTATGAGGGGAGTCGCAAAGTGGGAAGAGTGGAGCGGCAGAATATCTTTCGAGAATACGCGGACCGGGTGGCAGATGGGGTTTTGCAGTGGGCTCGGGCTCAGGCAGGTAGTTCGCGGGCATTCACAAATTATTCTCCGTAGAAGATCTTCCCTCTTGTGGGATCGCTGGGCGGTGGCAATACAGACCTTATGAAAACACTGCGCAACTTATCCTTGGTCTTGGCTTGTTTGTCTCTCCCTGCTTTTTCTTGGGCTGATCTACGGCTTCCGCCCAAGCCGACGATGATGGAGAAGCTGGGTCGTGGGATTGCCAACGTGACTTTATCGGTTTCCGAGTTGTTCGACTCCCCTTATACGGCAACTCAGAGGGGAGGCGGAACCTATGGGGATACCTTGGGGTTCACCCAAGGGGTATCGCGGATGGTGATGGATATTGGGGTGGGGGCGATAGAGATCGGCACGTTCTTTATTCCGACCAAATCGATGAAGATGCCTGCCCATGATACGGGGCAGGTCAATCCGTTGCCGCCAGCTGACTTGAAAGACAACTGGTACTGAAAAATCTCTCCGAGTCGGTCCCAGAATCGATTGAACTGACGATTTCTGAGATCGCCTATGGGGGGGAAGGTGTGGCTCGGCATGAGGGCCAAGTTATCTTTGTTCCCTACACGGCGGTGGGGGAGAAAGTCCGAGTTGTCCTGACGGAAAAGCATAAGACCTTTGCGCGGGGACGGCTGCTCGAGGTGGTTCAAGCCTCGTCGGATCGGGTGGCGCCGCCTTGCCCTCTCTTTCAGTCTTGCGGGGGTTGTGTGACCCAGCATTTGGCTTATCCCGCTGAGGTGCAGGCTAAGGTGGCGCAGATCGAATCGGCTTTGCGGAGAATTGGGAAAATTGAGAACCCGGTAGTTCGTACTGCTTTGACTGGGGTGGACTACGGGTATCGCAATCGGATTACGGTGCACAATCGTGCGGGGCGGATGGGTTTTCTGGGAACGGACGGCCACACCTTGATCGATGTGCAGAAATGCCTTTTGGCGGCGGACGATGTGAATGCCAAGTTGGCGCATTTACGAACGCGTCCTCGTCCTCGGCCGCACTACTCGATTCGAGCGGATGAGGTGAGGGGAGAAGCTTTTTATCAGTCGAATCGGCCCTTGGGGGAAGCTTTGCAGAAAATGGTGACTGAGGCGGTGCCTGAAGGAGTTGTTTCGGTGCTGGAAGGGTATGCGGGGACGGGGTTCTTTACTGGGCCGCTGTCGAAACGCGGGATTCGGGTGGTGGCGATCGAGCTGAGTGCGGCGGCGGCGCCTGCTTTTCAGCGAGAAGCTCCGCAAGCGGAGTTACTGCAGGCGCGGTTCGAAGATGCTTTCGAGGAGGGGCTGGGGAAGTTGGGGGCAGGACCCTCCTTTTGTCTGATCAATCCTCCTCGGGGAGGATTGAGCCCAGATGCGCGCCGGTTGCTGGCGCGGGCTCTGCCTTTTCAGGGAATCCTCTATCTATCGTGCGATCCACCCGCTTTAGCGCGAGATTTGAAAGCGTTAGCACCGCACTGGACGCCAGAGTGGTTCCAGCCGATCGATCTTTTCCCTCGGACCTCTCATGTCGAGTGCCTCACCCTTCTGCGTTCTTCTTCTTTATCCCCAAGCCATTCACCCATCCCGCAGGCGGGCGGTTGACGCAGTCGGTCTCTCGGGTATTTCCAAAGAGATGAAACGCTTGATACTACCTTGGTTGGGGTTGGTTCTTTTTTGGCAGAGCCCCGTGTTGCGAGCTGAGGCGCCGAGTGATTATTTTACTCCGCCTCAGACGATGTACTCTTTTGCTGATTTTTGGCTCGTACGTCCAATGGATCTTGCGGTGTTGCCCTTTACTGCGACCACTTGGCTGATGAGTTTGCCGGTAACGGCGGCCTCGGGGACCTCAGCGCAGGCCTATGATTTATTGATCAAGGACGTGTCTCAGCACATGATGCAACGCCCCTTGGGTCAGTTTTGGGATTGGGAAAATCGGGATCAGACCCGTCCGGTGGTGATTAAGTTTAAAGATAGTTTTTCCATGGCCGATCTTTCTCCTCAGCAGGAGCGGAAGTACCGGGCAGCGTTAAAAGATCACGAGGCGCGCATTACAGCGATTGAGCAGGAGCAAGATATACCTCAGAAAGATCGGGATGACTTGGCTCGCGGGGAAGAGCGGCGCTGGGAAAACGTGGTGCGGCTGCTCTTGTCGCTCTAGTTGTTCTTTTTTTCTAAGCGGGCGACTCTTTCTTGGAGGGAGTGCAGTTCCTGGTGAATTTTCTGAATCGTTTGCGTAAGGATTTCGGTCAAGGCATGGCAAGAAGGATCAAGTTGGGCTGAAGGGGTTTTGCTGGCGGCGATGCCGTGGGCTTCCAGCCATTCTTGGGCAGCTTGCTCCACCACGGCAGGAGGAAGGGACGAGACTAACTTTGTTGAAAGACGGGAGGCGGGCTTTTTTGCCTTAGCCACGGCAGTTAACCTCCGACGAGGCGGCGGGCTTCCTCGGCCAGCGGGGTAGTCAGATAGCGTTCTCCTGTACTGCACCCGATGGTGACGATGAGTTTCCCTTTGTTCTCTGGGCGTTTGGCGACTTCCATGGCGACATGAACATTAGCGCCAGTGGAAATTCCGACGAGGAGGCCTTCTTCTTTGCAGATGCGGCGGGCCATGGCAAAAGCATCGTCATTACTTACGGTGATGACTTCGTCGATAATGTCGAGGTGGAGGTTATCGGGGACAAAGCCTGCACCGGTGCCTTGGATTTTATGAGGCCCTGGTTTGACGGGTTGACCTGAGCGAGTTTGGGAGATGACGGGGGAATCCTTGGGTTCAACGGCGATCGCTAGAAAAGACTTTTTGCGGAGCTTGATGACCTCGGCCACTCCAGTGATGGTGCCGCCCGTGCCGACGGCGGAGATGAAAATATCGATGAGCCCATCGGTATCGGCCCAAATTTCCTCGGCGGTGGTTTGTCGGTGAATGGCGGGGTTGGCCGGATTTTTAAACTGTTGGGGGATATACGAATTGGGAATTTCTTTGGCGAGGGCTTCGGCGCGGGCGATGGCACCTTTCATTCCTTCGGCGGCGGGGGTGAGTTCGAGCTTGGCGCCGAGGAGGGCAAGGAGCGTGCGACGTTCTAGGCTCATGCTTTCGGGCATGGTGAGAACAAGTTTGTAGCCTTTGGCGGCGGCGACGAAGGCGAGGGCGATGCCGGTGTTGCCAGAGGTGGGCTCGATAATGGTGGTTTGCGGGGTGATCAAGCCATCGCGTTCGCCGGCGGCGATCATGGCTGCACCGATACGATCTTTGACGCTTCCTAGGGGGTTAAAGAACTCTGCTTTGAGGGCAACAGTGGCGGGGAGTCCTGCGGAGACGCGCTGGAGTTTGATGAGGGGAGTGCGACCGATTGTGCCAAGGACATTGTCTTGGATGGGCATAAGGAAGAAGAATGAGGGGAAAATCGGAAAACCTCAAGCTTCGAGCTTGTTGAACGAAGTCCAAGAGATGGGTTGCTCGGGTGGGTTGCGGGGGACACGTTCCCACTTTCCCAAGAAAGTAGGAATGACGGTGGGTGGGGGAGCTGAGGAGGGAGAGGCGGGGACGTGGTTTTGGAGTTGGAAGCTTAGGTAGGGGCGGCATCTCCGAGGCCGCCTAGCTGGGGGAATAAAATTGGATATTGGCCCCCTAAAACCTGCCCCCGCCCATTGGTCCCC
>CAMCNF010000038.1 GCA_945876115.1 Verrucomicrobia subdivision 6 bacterium
CACCTCCCGCGCCCGCCGCCTCTGCCCCAATCTCATCCTCGTCCCAGGCGACTTCGAGAAATACGAACGCTTCTCTCAACTCATGTTCGCTTACGCCTACGATCTCACCCCCGACGTCGAAGTCTGCTCTATCGACGAAGGCTACTTCGATCTCTCTGGCCAACTTCGTGGTCACCCACGCGAATCCGCCGCCACCCTCGCTCGAACGATCCAGCAATCTCTCAAAATCACCGTTTCCCAAGGCCTCGCCGCCACCAAGTTCGCCTCCGCCGTCGCCTCTAAATTGCAAAAACCAAACTCCTACCTCGAAGTCGCACCAGGACAAGAACGCGCCTTTCTCGCCCCCCTTCCCACTCACTGGCTCCCAGGAATCGGCAAGCGAACCGAACCCCTCTACCTTCAAGCAGGACTCGCCCGTATTCACCAAGTCGCCGATCTTCCCCTCGCCGACCTCGAACTCCTCGCAGGATCCGCCGCATCCTCCCTCCATCTATTCTCCATGGGTATCGATCCCCGACCGGTTATTCCCGCCTTGCCCGCGCCCAAATCAGTCGGAGAACAGGAAACTTTTACGACCGACACCATCGACGAAAACTTTGCCCTCGCGGTCATGCGCACGATGATTGATCGACTCTGTCGGCGTCTCCGCGAAGACCAACTCGCCGCCCGCACTCTCACCCTCAGAATTCGCTACAACGACATGGAAGAAACCATGCGCTCCGAATCGATCTCCGAACCCTCCCCCGTCGAAAATGCTTTTTATCCAATCTTGAAACCCCTCCTCCGCCGAGCTTGGTCTCGCCGAGTTAGTCTTCGTCTCGTCGGCGTTCGCCTCTCCAACCTTCACCCAGCGCTCCCTGAGCCCGAACTAGCTCTCACTGGATTGCCGCAGAAAAGCTCTACCGAACAACTTCTAATTGCTGAAGCTTCCGACGCCATCCGCCGTCGTTACGGCAAAAACTCTATCCTCCGCGGCCACGATCTCTGGCTTCGCCAACAACTCGCACTAGCGGAACAGAGTGGAAGCAATCCGCTCCCCAACCCAGGCAAGAATTAATCCCCCCGCGACACTGGCAATAATGTAGGTCCCCGCCAACAGACTCTCCCCACGCCGAAACAGAAAAATCGATTCCGCTCCAAATGCCGAGAATGTGGTAAACCCACCTAAAACACCCGTAACCAAAAAATGCCGTAGGTGTATCCCGAACAACCAACGATCCTCGACCCACCCGTAGATTAACCCAATCATCAGACAACCGACCAAATTCAACATCAGAGTATTCCAGGGAAACTTCGATTCAGGATGGTGATGAATAAACCACGCACCTACCGCAAATCGCATCAAAGAACCAATCGCCCCGCCTACCACCGCGGAAGCCGCGTGCTTGATTAATTCAGGGTTCATTCCAAGAATTCTCCCGCGAAGAACTCGCTCCCCTGTCTCATTACCCCAAAACGAAATGTCATCATTCCGCCGAAGATAATCCAATTTACCGGAACGGTCGATCAATCCTACTCAACACCCCCACATCCCTGCTTGCCTTCTTTTGAATGTTATCCATATGTATAACGATGACTCCTTACGTGCCTTTAAATATTCGTTCGTTTTACAGTTTTCACGATTCCCTCCTTCCCATTCAAACCGCGGTCAATCGAGCCGCCGAGCTTAACCTCCCCGCCATCGGCATCGCTGATCCCAATCTACACGGTGCTGTGGAGTTCTTTCTCGCCGCCCAAGAAGCAGGACTCCACGCCGTAATCGGAGCCCAAGTCACCCCCGCTCCCGAACTCGCCGCCCCTCTCCCCCGCCCCGTCCTTCTCTACGTAAAAAATCAGATCGGCTATGCCAACCTCTGCCGAATCCTAACCGAATCCACCCCCACCCGCTCTTTCCTCCGCGACCACGCCTCCGGCCTCCTCCCTATTCCAGTTCCCTCTCGCCCCCCTTGGGGGCGCAACCCCCTCGGGCCCACTCCACTTTTTCTTCCCGAAATCCGCTACCTTCATTCCCGCGAAAAATCTGACTTCGAAATCATCCAGTCGATCCGAACCTTAACCCGCTTCGGCCAAGCTCACCCCGCCAAACGTCTGGGCCACTTCTCTTTTCCCACTTCGGCCGAGGCCCTTCACCTCTGCGGGGGAGACCCAGGCCCCCTCCGCGAGACTCTCCGCCTCGCCGAAGAGTGCACCTTCTCCTTTAACCTCGGAGGACTTCGCTTTCCCTCCTTTGACGCTCCTGACGGATCTCCCTCCTCAGTTTTTCTTCGAACCCAAGTCATCTCCGGAGCCCGCCTTCGATATGGCTCAAACCCCCACATCCACCGCCGCGTCCTCCGACAAATCTCCGAAGAGCTCTCCATGATTACCGAGGTTGGGTACGCCGATTATTTCCTCCTCGTTTGGGATCTCCTGCAAACCTGCCGAGTCCAAGGCATCGATTGGATAACCCGCGGATCCGCCGCCGACTCCCTTGTCTGCTACTGCCTTGGAATCTCAGGAGTATGCCCCATCCGCTTTGACCTCTACTTTCGTCGATTTCTCAACCGCGATCGCATGGCCATGAATAAATTGCCCGACATCGATATCGATTTTCCTCACGATCGCCGTACAGAAGTTATCGACCTTCTTTTCAAGAAGCACGGGCCAGATCACTGCGCCGTCGTCGGGGGCTTTTCTACCTACCAAGGCCGCTCCGCTCTCGCGGAAATCGCTAAAACCCTCGGAGCCTCCGAATTCGATGTTCGCCGTTTTACTAGCCAAATTTCTCCCATTCGCGCTCGCGATCTTTCCTCTGCCCTCACTGAAAAGCCGCCCTGCGACATTCCCATCGAAGAGGATCCTTATGCTACCGCCATCCGATTAGCAGCCCGACTGGACGGTTTCCCCCGCCATCCCAAAATGCACCCATGCGGGATCGTCCTCTCGGGTCCGCCCATCCTCGATCTCACCCCCGTCTTCACCTGCCACTCAGGTTATCCAGCCACTCATCTCGATATGCATGCCGTGGAAGCTCTTGGTCTGGTGAAAATGGACATTCTCGGCCAAGCCGGTCTCTCGGTTTTGCGCGATGCGTGCGCCCATCTTCGATCAAAAGGAGCCGTCGCCCGCTTCGGAGTTTCAGCCGAGCCACTCGCCCCCAGCCCTCTCGCTTACCAAGCTATCCCCTTTAGCCCAGCCCAGTTCGATCTCGAACGACTCGCACCTTGGGATGACCAGGCCGTCTGGAAGATGATCGCCCACGGGGGCGCACGCGGAGTCCACCACGTGGAGAGCCCCGCAATGACTACTCTCAATCGTCTTTGTGGCACCGCCGATATCGACTGTCTTATCGCCATCGTTTCGGTTATCCGCCCTGGCGCTGCCAATGAACTAAAGAAAGATGAGTTTGCTCGCCGATACCAAGGACTCTCCCCCATCGAATATGCCCACCCCTCACTCGAGTCTGTCCTTCGCTCCACCTTTGGTCTGATTGCCTATGAGGAACATATTCTGCAAATCTGCGAAGCCTTCGCAGGCTGGAGCGCTGGACGAGCCGATGTCCTTCGTCGGGCCCTAACCAAACAGGACTCACCCACCCTCGAACGCTTAAACCGTGAGTTCTCCCTCGCCGCCCGTCAAAAGGAACGCACCCCAGAAGAAATTCATCGGGTTTGGAATCTTCTTCTTGGCTTTCAAGGCTATGCCTTCTGTCGTGCCCACTCCACCGCCTACGGAGTCGAAGCCTATCAAGCAGCAATCTTAAAACATTATCACCCACGAGAATTTATGTCCGCCGTTCTCACTCACGGTAAAGGTTTCTACTCTCGCCTCGGATACAGCCTCGAATGCCATCGCATGGGAATTCCTCTTCTCCCTCCCGATATTCAGCACTCCGATGCCACCCGCTTCCTTCCTCAACCCACAGGCATCCGTACCCCCCTCTCGGTCATTCAAGAAATGGGCGACGCCTTGTCTCTCCGTATTCTTGAACAGCGCTCCCGCAAACCCTTTAGCTCCCTTCTGGATTTTTTAACACGAGTTCAACCAAGCTCTGCCGCCATGACCTCGCTCCTCCGCGTCGGAGCCCTCGATAGACTCGCCCCATCCCGAACCCAGCTATTTTGGGAATGGCGCCGCCACCGTGTCTTCACCGACCAAGACGCCTTGGGTCTATTTCAAAGCGCACCCCGCAACCTCCCCGAAAATCTGGATGAACCAACCGCCCAGCAGAGGCTTCTCGATGAGCACGAACTTCTCGGCTTCACCACCTCTGGCCACCCGCTTGATCTTTATCCTCAGATCGACTGGTCCAACTACTGCCCCATCCAACAACTCGGCCAGTTTGCAGGAAAGCGAATCAAAATGTGTGGACTGATCGTCGCCGAACGTTCCCATCGACAATCCGATGGTCGCTTAATGAAGTTTCTTACCCTAGCCGACAGAACTGGCATGGTGGAAACCGAACTCTTTGCCGATGCCAACCAGAAATGGGGAGCCACCGCATCGCGACACCCCGTTCTCGCTGTCACCGCAAAAGTAGAAGCCTTTGAAGGGGGTCGTGGCATCACCCTCCACGTACTCCGAGTCGATCCACCCGCCCAAAAGAGTCAGCGCCGAAATAAGGTCTTCGCGTAAAGAAGTCCCGAGACCCAACTCCCCACGACAAAGAACACCGACAGACCCAGCCGAGTTATGTAAGGCTGGAAGGCCTTGACCATTGAAATGTCTTCGGTGCGATCTCCGATTGCTGAAAAAAGCAGAGTGCAAAAATAGAGAGTTCCTACCACCGCCACCCCCATTTCGATTAGACCCCGAAAATACGATCCAGCACGAAACGTCCCGAGCCCAGGCAGAACCGTAGCATTCAGCCCAAGGCAGTTCCGTGCCCGTTCGGCGTTAGCGAGAATCGGTGGCTCGGCCTTGGAAGATTTGCTCATAGGCAGACATCGTCGCTAAAAAAGTCACCGGCACGGTCACGAAAAGACCAATCACCAAAAAGAGAAGCCCCAAGAAATTGAACAAACCCAAGACCAGAAGCAGGCCGAGATAAGAACCCATGTTCTGCCTCACCCCATGCCAACTTAGCTTCAGTGCCACCCAGAAGTCAGTTGAACTACAAGCCGCGATCGGCACGGCGAACGACCAGCAAATCAGCAAGTAAATCATGGCGAGAGATCCTCCCAAAACAGGAAGGCCCATGCCCACAAGAAGCTTGGGGTGCTCGATAATCTTTTCCATAACCACTCCAGAGGAAGAGAAAAGCGCGACTGCGGGGATGACGCCCAAAAGAAAAGGGCCAAAAGCCAACAAGCTCGAGACTGTCGTTGCCAGGAAACAAGGAAGAAATCTCTCCTTCGCCGTTGTTACCACATCCGAGATGCCTTTCGACTTCCCATGAAGCGATTGCCTACAAAAAAAGTAGATACCTCCCAAAATAGGACCATTGAGTAGAAAAGAGAGGATCGCTCCCACCACTGGGATGCTGTTGAGCAACGCTTGGGCTAGAAAAACCAGAATTATAATTCCTGTGATTCTCCACGGATCTTGACGATAAGTGTGCCACCCCTGCCCGAGACACTCCATTACCCGTAAATCGTGGGAAAGATGCTCGGCGGCTAAGGCGGGCAACGAATCAAGCTTGGGCGGAGTCGGCAATCCCACAGGATAAAATTCTGGAATTGATCCCAGCTCTTGCCAGTCGGCTGAGCCCTCCCGTTTCACCTTGGTTTTCTGATCAGCCCGCCCTTCCCGAATCCAGCGCAAGACTTCCTCCGAAGATACCGGGCCATACGTTTTACTATCGCCACCTACAATGGAATACATCGGACGATCATCGAAAGCATTGGGCTCCGTCACAAGTTCCTTTTTCTTATCCACAACTTAATCTCACCGGCCATGGAGATGCGTTGGCGAACCCCAACCAGCCTCCCATAACCATTTATGCGCATGAAAATCTTATGCTTTTGCCTTGGGGCTCTCTGTCTTTCCGGAATCTGGGCCTCGGCCGCCCCCTCGATGGAGTCCACAACCCAGCCCTTCGACTTTGATACCTATCGGCGTAACCCCATCGATGCTCGGCGCACCTCGGCCACCGATTCGCGGGGCAATCGCAATCTACAAACCCGCTTAATTTCAGGTGAAACCACTCCCCGTAACGATATCTCCCAGCAAGCCGCTGATCTCTTCCCGCCGATAGCAACCATCCCTTTGCGTCGTGACCCTGAGCCTTTACCTACACCCAATGAACTCACCGACCAGATCACTGTTGCTAAAACTGGGGAAACAACCAAAGGACAAAAAGATCTCCTGGCGCGTGGAAAGATTGTAAAAGAACTAAACCTCTCGGGCATGTCAGAAAGTGACTATAAAATTTATGTAAGCCAGCGGCGGGCTCAAGAAGAAGAACCGCTCACGCCTCAAAAAAACCTACTCAATCCCATGCCGACAGTGACTAATCTAAAGACAGGTGGACCCGCCCACGCCTACTCGGTTTCCCAAGCGGGTATCGGCTCCCGAACCAAACCAGGGTCTAACCAAAATCCTTTTGAAGATGTCCTTAAGGTTTTTCGACTCGACCAACCGATAACCCACGGGACCGATGCTTTACCAAGCGGGAACAAGAAGGTCGCTCCATCGACTCCAAACGCTCCAAGCGAAATTCCAGAGTCAGAGAAGCCCAGTCCCTCTGGCGGCACCTACGGTAACTAACTCTGTCTGACGTTGGAATTCCGCCTAGACTCCTTTCCCTTGTTTGGGAGATCGAATTTGCTGGGTAAATCCGTGTTGGCGCTCCTCCCAAGATTGTTCTAGGGTTTTTATTCCGGGTGTGGTGGCAGAGTGGTCGAATGCGGCGGTTTGCTAAACCGTTGTACGGGTAAAACCGTACCGAGGGTTCGAATCCCTCCCGCACCGGTTATTTTGATTCGAGTTTGCCTTTTTCTCTGCTCTCTTCAGCCTTACCCACGAATGAACTCCAAAGCATATCGGGCGATATCATCCGCAAAATCAAAGAAGTACTTCGCCCTGCAAAACAAGGGCTCGGGTTGGTTTTCGAATCATCACTCCAAAAAAACTACGGGCACTCGCGGTTTTATTGATTCATCCTCACCCGTTAACAAAGCCCCGCCTTCAACTAAGAAATAATTCAAATACCCGCCTCCCTTCGATTTAAAGATATCCACAATAATTAGATAAAACAGGCAAAGGCAAGTTGACCTTTGGCCGTGGAAGTCCCATTAATTACTCATGCAACGAATTGTTCTCTGGTCTTTATCGGGCCTAGTCAGCGCCCTTCTCCTAGTGAACCTATTCCTAGGGCTCAGCACCCGTGGAGCAATTTCCCAGATCCAAACGGTGCAATCTCAAGTCGCCAATGGTCCTCAAATGGAGACGGTTCTCCGTAATCTTAGTATTCGTATCGCGATGGCAGGTGAAAAAGAGCCCGCCTTCCGTGAAATCCTTAAAAAACATGAGCTCAACGTTAAGCTCGATGACAAAGCCGAGGCCAAAGCCAACCCGTGAACGACGAAAACCAGTCTTACGAATCCCCTGCCTCCTGCGTCTGGCCCTTGGTCACGTTCTTAGGAGCATTCTTGGTCGTGAATCTTGTTCAGTTAACCTCCATTGTCCAGGAGCGGAAATCGGTTAACCAAACCGTCGTCAACGCTCAACAGGCCATCAGTCGCTATAAAACAGTTTCCGATAAGCTCGAGAATCTTGCCAAAGATCTTATGCGCCTCAGCTTGACGAATAGTGAGGCCAAAGAAATCGTTACACAGTTTAACATTCAGATGAACCAGCCTGCGACTGGTTCGGTCCCCGCAAAGAAATAGGCTCCCGCTCCTACTCAGGCACTAGGTCGAGGCTGAAATCGATCGCTCTCGCACTGTGAGTCAGGCCGCCAACACTCACCCACTCCACTCCTATTGCCGCTAACTCCCGAGCTCGCGCCACCGTTACCCCGCCCGAAGCCTCGAGCCCGACTCTCGACCCGCTCTTCTTTCGTAGCGCCACCACTCGACCCACCTCCTCGTTGGATAAGTTGTCCAAAAGAACCCGATCAATCGGTTGAGAGAGAAGCTTCTCAGCTAACTCCACATTGTCAGCCTCCACCACCAAACATAAATCAGGGTACTCCTCACGAGCCTTTCTTAAAGTCTCCCCCGAAACACCGTCAGCCATAAAAACCTGGTGGTTCTCTTTCACTAGAATCCCGTCGTATAAACCAGCGCGATGATTCGTTCCGCCCCCAGACCGGACCGCCTGCCTTTCCAACGCCCGCAATCCAGGAGTGGTCTTTCGTGTATCTAAGATTTTGGTCGCGGTCCCTGCTACCGCTTTCACATATTCCGCCGTTTTCGTGGCCACACCCGAAAGTCTTTGCAGAAAGTTCAAGGCGCAACGCTCTCCCGTAAGAATAGCCCGTGCCGACCCTCGAACCTCAGCAACAACCATCCCGGCCTGAATCACCTCACCATCACGGCAAGCGGTCGACCATCGCAAGGAGCCGTCCACTTCTCTAAAGACCGCCTCCGCCACATCCAACCCCGCAAGCACACAGGGCTCTCGGGATACCAAGGTTGCCACCGCTCGAGCCGACGCAGGTACTACTAGGCGACTAGTGATATCCAAAGGTCCCACATCTTCACCCACCGCCCGCGAGGCAGCCTCACGTACAATCGCCTGCCAAGATTGAGGAGAAAGACTCACCCTACCAGCGTGCAATCTCTCCAGGGGGCAAGTCGAGGAAAAGGTCCTCGGCTTTCCACCGCATAGTTTTCTTCTTAGACTGCCACAATGAAAACAAGGGTTCTTCCTATCTCGTCAGCCTCGATCCAAGAGGCTTGCCATATTCTCCGACAAGGAGATCTAGTCGCTTTCCCAACAGAAACGGTCTACGGCCTTGGGGCTCTTGGCCTTCTCCCCGCCGCAGTCCAGAAGATCTTCGAGGCCAAAGGTCGCCCATCCACCGATCCTCTTATCCTCCATCTGCCTTCTACCGATCTTGCTCAAGCCCGAGCCAACGGTGTTATCGCCGACCCCATTCCAGAGAGCAGTCAACTTCTCGCTAGAGCGTTTTGGCCTGGCCCCCTCACCCTCATTCTTTCCCGTGGCCCCAAGGTTCCTTTTGAGGTTACCGCGGGCCTGGAAACTGTAGCCATACGTTGTCCCTCCCATCTCGGAGCCCAGCAACTCCTAACCGCAATTGGAGCTCCCTTGGCCGCCCCCAGCGCTAATCGCTTCGGTCGAATTAGCCCAACCGACGCCTCGGCAGTTCTTCAAGAGCTGGATGGTAAAATCCCCTTAATTCTCGATGGCGGTCCCTGCCTCAATGGAATTGAATCCACCGTGGTTTCCCTTTCCCGAAATCAACCCACCATTCTGCGACCAGGCGTAATAACCGCCCAAGCCATATCTCAGCTTCTCGGGCTTGAGTGCAAAATATCCTGCCGCACTCAACTTCAGGACACCCCTGCTAGCTCCCCCGGCATGCTCGCCTCCCACTACGCCCCCCTATCTCCTTTGTACTTTTGCCAAGAACCAATCAAAACATTTCTACCCAACTTCCAGCATATTCTTTTTCACTCACCGCAAGAATCCAAACCCGACCACACACATATCTTATCTCCCAACCAACGCCCCGAAGAAGCAGCTCAGAATCTTTACCGCTTACTCAGAATCGCTGATGCCCAATCACCTCAGGCCATTCTCATCGATCCAATTCCGCCCTCCGATCTCACCCCCGCCCTGCAAGATCGAATCCTTCGCGCAAGTACAGGTAGCGCCATCTGGCGGGAGGGCTCCTGGATTTTTCAAGCCCGCGATAAGAATTAAATCTGACCCCCAGGTCCACCCGCGCTTTCCTGATCCTTTTCTCTCAGCTGAACTAACCCTAAGACATGTTCCAAAAGTCTGGCGACTGAGTCCTCCACACTTTCCTTGTCGGTATGTAGAATCAGATCAGGGTTTTCTGGTTTCTCATAAGGCGAATCAATCCCTGTAAATCCACGAATCTCTCCTTTTCGCGCTTTCTGATAAAGGCCTCGCGGATCTCTTTTTTCACAGGCTTCGATCGGCGCATCGATGTAAACCTCCGCAAAACTCAACCCAGCAGTATGGGAGGAGGCTCGCACCTCTTCACGCTCCTTTCGCAAAGGAGAGATCAACGAACTAATCACCACCAAACCAGATTCCGCCATCAACTTAGCCACCTCACCCGCCCTACGAATATTTTCCGCTCGGTCCTCAATACTAAATCCGAGATCGGCACAGAGCCCGTGCCGCAAATTATCTCCATCCAGAATCATCGATCCAATCCCCCTTCGAAAAAGAAGGCTCTCTAGTGCCACCGCAATGGTTGATTTGCCAGATCCCGAAAGACCCGTTAACCAGACGATAGCTCCCTCATGACCAAAATGAACTGCTCGAGCTTCCGAGGTGACCTTACCGTCTGTCCATGTCAGATGCTCACCCTTGACCGCCTTTGCCAACGAAACCGGGTAATCTGCGGATATAATAATACCCCCACCGCCGATGCGGGATCCTCGTTGCAAAGCAAACCGACCTGTCGCCGCCACCTGGTCGTGAGCGTCATAGACCAAGGGACGACGGCAACGAAGCCGAACCTCTGCTACCTCAAATCGACCAACCTCCTCCCGGGCCTCCTTGACTGCCTCCAACTTGTCTGCATCCACCACACGGTCGATCGCCACCAGACGTGTTTCCACTGATTGGGTTCCTAGCCGAAGCGTCACCGGCGCTTGCAGTCGCAAGGGTTCGGCATCTAACCAAAAGATACGGGCGCGAACCTCCCGTGATTCCACTGGAGGATGATCAGGCAGAGATCCTACATGACCTCTCTCCACAAAAATTTGCTCCTCCAGGGTAACCGCCACACATCTCCCCGCTCCAACCCGTGTGCTGGCCTGATTCTCACCCCAAGTTTCAATTGTTTTGACGCGACTCGTTTTACGATCAGGAAAAAATACCACCGGATCGCCCACTTGGATTGTTCCGCTCTCTAGTTTACCTGCCACTACCCTCCGTTCATCAAACCGATAGACATCTTGGACGCTAAAACGCAAGGGCCCCTCGTCACCAGAAGGTTTCTTTGCACGACTTGCCACGAGCGCTTCTAATAAAGTAGGTCCCTTCCACCACCCAAGATTCTTCGAGTCCCGCCTCATGACTGTTGCCCCCTCTCGTGCAGAAATGGGGATGACCTCACGAGGAATGATCTTCAGTCCGCCGAGATACTCACGGATCTCTTTTTCTAACTCACGAAAACGGGCTTGGCCCCAGCCCACTAGATCCATCTTATTTACAGCAACAATCACCTGGGATACGCCCAGCAGAGAAAGTAGCAGACCGTGTCGACGAGTCTGCTCCTTACAACCCTCTTTTGCATCGATGAGCAAAACCGCCTCCTCCGCCGCCGCCGCACCCGTCACCATATTCTTTATGAACTCACGGTGACCTGGGGCATCGATAATTTCAAATGATTGACCCTCGTAACGAAACCCGATCCGCGTCGTATCGATAGTAATGTTCTGCGCCTGCTCCTCTAAAAGTGCGTCTAAAAGAAATGCATACTCCAAGGGCATACCCTCTTCTCGCGAAGCTTTCTCCGCTGCCTCTAATTTCCCTTCAGGGAGGGAGCCGGTATCCGCCAGCAATCGCCCAATCAAAGTCGATTTCCCATGATCCACATGGCCCACCACCACAATACTTGTGCGAGCCTCCTCGGCTCCACCCGAGGCTCCAGCACCCCCTTGGCGTGGCGGAAAGAAGACGGATACATAATCCTTGGCCACCGCTTTCGGTGCGGGAGGCATGACCACTCCTTGGCTCACATGAACCCCTTCGCCCGCAGTTTCTGCATGGCATTACGTTCGTGGTGATCTTGGGCCCGACCCGCCCGCTCTGAAGTTTTCGTCGTCTTGAGCTCAGCCACGATTCCTTCAATGGTGTCGACCGAGCTCTCGATCGACTTAGTGATAGGCCAGCAACCCAAAGACCGGTACCGGCGCCCATTTTGTGCAAAGTACATTTTGGGAATTGGAATGCCTTCGCGTCGGACATACTCCCATACATCTAACTCTGTCCAATCCAAGAGAGGCTGCACTCGAACGTGCTCCCCAGGCCCAACCGCCGTGGTAAACTGCCCCCAAAACTCAGGCGGCTGATCGCGATATTCCCACTCGTTTTCTGCAGTACGCGGGGAAAAATAACGCTCTTTCGCACGAGTCGAATCTTCATCTCGACGAATGCCAGTGACCAGAGCATCCCATTTATACTTCGCTAACGCCTGCTGCAGCGCGGCCGATTTTAACTCGTGAGTTACCGTCACCGGGTCGTGAGTCTCATACCCTACCCCGCGCTTCCGAGCCTCCTCGTTGATCATCACAATCAGATCCAACTCGTAGTGTTTTCGTGCCCACTCCCGAAAAGAAAGCATCTCAGGAAACTCATACGTCGTATCAATATGGAGCAGCGGGAACGGAACCTTCCCCGCAAAAGCCTTCTTCGCTAACCATATTAGAGTATTGGAATCCTTACCCATAGACCATGGCATAGCCATATTTTTAAAGTTCGCAAAAGCCTCGCGAAGTATATAAATGCTCTGATCTTCAAGATGTTGCAAATACGACATAAACGATAGACTTTGTATGGTTTCAGTGTAGATTGCAAGCATGATTCGCGTTAAGCCTAAACCTAAGGCGGAGGCCAAAAAGCTATCAGTGAAGGCTCTTCTGGAGGTGGTGAAAAAGTCTCCCCAAGATCGGCTGCGCTGGGCGGTAGATTCGTTCCCTGGCAAAGTAGTCCTCACGACATCCTTTGGAGCGCAGTCCGCCGCTTTTCTTCACTTGGCCACTCAGATATCGCCCACTCTTCCAGTGATCTTCATCGATACCGGTTACCACTTTCCTGAAACACTCGCATTCGCTTCAGAACTAACCGCTCGATTAGGACTTAACCTTAGAACCTATCACCCCAAACTCACTCCTTCCGAGATCGAGAGCCAGTACGGCTTTCTCTGGCAAGAGGGCCCCGCCGGATTAGAAAAATTCCATGAAATCATTCGGGTCGAGCCGCTCCAACGTGCCCTCACAGAACTTAATCCAGCACTCTGGGTCGCAGGCCTTCGAGGGTGTTCCTCCCACTCGCGGCAAGCTCTCGATGTACTCATCCAGAAAAAGTCCCGCGCCAAGCTTCTCCCCATTCTCGAATGGACCGATCGCGATGTGGGGAATTATCTCAAGACTCACTCCCTGCCCTACCATCCGCTATGGGCTCAAGGCTATGTCTCCATTGGTGATCGTGTTACCACCAAGCGCCTCGACGAAGTTTCCGATCCAGCTGAACTCCGCCACTTCGGCTGGAAGCGTGAGTGCGGAATTCACGAAAAGGTTTAACCTCTTCTGGAATAAGATTTCTTTCCTCCGTCCCTCGTGTAGCCTCTTCCTCTTATGGCAGGCGAAGTAGTCGAAGTAGAAGGAGTCGTTAAGTCGGTGCTCAAAGGCACCCTCTTTCGTGTCGAACTCATTAACGGCCATATCGTTCTTGCTCATATTTCTGGCAAAATGCGCAAACATTACATCCGTCTTAACATCGGGAACCGAGTTAAAATGGAAATGTCCCCCTACGACCTCACCAAAGGTCGAATCACTTATCGAATTCCACCGCCCACGGTTGATGGTCAACCTGGAATCGTGCCCCCCGTAGTTTAAATCACAAAGATTCCTAGAATCAGGAATCTCTTATCTGTCTCACACTCGGGACGCTCTCCTCCCTCATTCGCATCCTCTTCCCGTAAATCCCCCTGCCCTCATTTCAGGGCGCCGCCCTACTACAATTTCCGCGAACGACTAGGCCTTAGCCGCACTATCCTTGTCAGGAAAGGATTTCACCAACGAGAGAAAGCCAGAAAGCTCAAGCAACCGCTGAACGTCTGGCTGCAAACTACTCAGACGTAAACTGCCCCCCTTAAGCTGTAATTTTTTCAAAGCCTGCAAA
>CAMCNF010000039.1 GCA_945876115.1 Verrucomicrobia subdivision 6 bacterium
GTAAATTTGACCTCTCCTTCGTTGAGTGTGAAGCCACCAGTATAGTTGTTAGATTTTTGGTTCAAGTACATCTCACCAGTACCATTTTTGATTATACGACCACTACCAGTCGTCAATGCACCGTTCGAAAAGCTGAGGTTATTTCCTCCAGCTGTCAGGGTGAAACTTTGCAAATTGTTCGTGCTGCCGAAAGCCGCATTCAGGGCTCCCACCGTCTCGTTCCCACCCAGCTTTAAGGTTGCCAAGTTATCTAATTTAAGAGTCGCTGTGTCCGACAAAATATTCGCCTTCCCTGTTGTCAACGTTCCCGCGGCTACTGCTGTTTGTCCTCCATAGGTATTATCACCCGACAAGATCAGTTCTCCCGCTCCGCTTTTTGTCAAAGTAGCAGTGGCCCCACTTAGGGAGGTCGAAATAGTTTTTGTACCAGTGGAGACAGTCACCGCCGCGCTGCCCACCGCTAGGTTACCACCACTCAAGGTTGCATCGGTTAAATCAATTGCCCCTGAAACCGCGGAATTTGCATTATTCAAGTTCAAGGTCGAGCCGGCAGTCATTGCCAACGAGCCCGCAGACACTGCGCCCCCCGTGAAGGTGGCTGCCGTCGCGCCAGAAACCGTCACGACTCCTGCCGTTACACCACCAGCGTCGACAGCCAAAGTCCCGCCGTTGCCGATCGTTCCATCCTTACCCGCCGCCCAAGCTGTGGAAGTACCTGCCGCATTTTGCCAGTTGGCAGCCACCCCATTCGCCCATTCTCCCGCTCCTCCCGTCCAATTCAGAAGCGCGAGAGAGGTGGTGGTTCCCAAAATTGAGAAATCAGGAGCGGTAAGATTCCCAACCAATCCTCCAGTTCCTGTACCGGTGGTGGATGTGGCCCCAAAGCCGACGAGTCGAAAGAAGTATGTAGCACCTTCCGCAATCGTAATCGGGGCGTTTGCTAGTGCAGTCGTAAAACTAGAGGCAAAATTAAAATTTGTACCAGCGGTTGCTGTTGCAGTCGCAACGGTGGTGTAAGTAGCAAAATCTGAGGATGTACTATAAATCATCGACATTTTGGCTGGTCCTGAAGAGCTGGTCGACCACGACCCAGAACCGATGCCATTGACAGTTACCGAGTAGCCCGAGGACGCACCGAATTGAAACGCAAAGTAATCACCAGCCGTGTTTGCTGCAGCTTCCGTTAACAATGTACCATATCCGGAAGGCCGCCAGGCGCTAGTGGTGGTGCTGCTGACTAGCCCCGTTCCCATGGTAAAATTGCCTGCTGTTACGCCCGTCGCGACAGACATGCCAGTAAGAGCTGTGCTCCCAGTTACAGCTGGAATTGTGGCAGATGTCGGAATATCCCAGCCGATTAAAGTTATGGCTTGGGCAGGTTGATACAGCCCGAGAAGGCTGAGTGTGAAGATTGCGATTTTATTTTTCATAATTTTTTTTCCTCCGCAAACCGAAGTTAATTTAAATCTGCTCATATTATTTTGACTCCGAAGTGACACAAACGTTCAAAATAAAAGGCGTTTCGCTATCGCGCAACAAGGTTTTATTTATCGCTAATTTGCTCACCTTCAGAAAATATACGCTAAGGACTTAAATAATCAATGTTTTTATTGATAAGCGGTTATTATAATTTCGATAGCAGCATCTTCACGCTGTACATCAACATCTTAACTACACTAAGTGCATGAATAACTATTTTTGTTTACACGTTAAGTAAATCCTCATTACCATAATACGCTCTGCTTTTGTCGCGCACCCGCAGACCCTGTTTACTCTTTATTGATATATTTAATCCACTTAAGTATCGATTCTAGGAGCTCCTCCTGCCCCTGCTACTCGCGACTCATCACCCCAGGGCGCGTCTGCGTCCCGCAAGTGCGGGAGCGGGCTGTCCCTAGCACGCCTGCGCTCAACCTCCAACGTTGTTCGCCCAGCTAGGCGGTCTCGGAGAGACCGCCCTACCTAAACTTCCAGCTTCAAATAATTCAAAATTAAACATCCACGCGTAAGCGCACGTGAGCGCGTCCCGCAACCGCAGTGACGCATCCCGCAACCATGTGATGCGGGGGACCCTAACCGCAAACCACAGCACCGGTAGGGACGACCATCCTCGGTCGTCCTAGTTCTTTTCTAAACGGAAAAGAACGTAAACAAGCGTTCACGTATTCAACGTTGTTCGCCCAGCGAGGCGGCCTCGGAGATGCCGCCCCTACCTAAGCTTACAACTACAAAACGAAATTCTGACATTCGCACTTTCCTACATTCTCACATCTAGAATTCCTTAGCGTCCTTTGCGTGAGTAATCCGAGCGTAAGCACGGTCTCGGAGATGTCGCCCATACCTAAGCTTTCGAATAGAAATAATTAAAAACAAACATCCGCGCGTAGGCGCGGGACGGCCTTTGCGGCCTTGGCGTGAGCAAGGCTCACCTACCCCGCCTACCGCGTCACGTTGAGTCGAATGAACAGCTTGCCCGATCCAGTAGCCTGGCCCTGTTTCTTTACGTAACCCGTAGGCGATAATCCTTCGCCCGGGCTGACATCTAGAGGCGTTGTCCAATCCACCAAATTGGGGCTGGTCTGGTAGGTCACAGTCAGGGCGGAGTCATCCTTTACATCGAATGTGTAGGTCAGCTGATTTACGCTCACCACTGGGAGGGCCGTGACACCGTTGTTCTGGGGCATTCCGTTCGCCGACGCGAACGCGTACTTCAGTCCAACCGTGACCCCGTTCACTTTTTCGTTGAACGCGGTGTTGGCGGGCAGATCGTTGTTGGCAAGATAAGTGGCATAGCCACTCTGAACAGCCTGCCCAACAAGATTCAAACTCCCATTGGAATTGGTTAGGGAATATCCGGTGATGCCAGGGCTAAGTGTCGGTGTCCCCGCAAGCGAAGTTCCTGTCACCAAAGTGTAAGAAGCCAAAGTGGGTGTTCCGTTGACCGTGAGGATCGCTCCCGTTAGATCCACTGGCCCCGCACTGGTGATGGTCACCAAGTTTTGCTCCAAGGCTCCCCCCGAAGCCACAGTCAAATTATTCAAATTGATCCCACCCGAAGTTTTTAGAAACCTCAGCTTTGCACCACTACTCACTGTAACCGCACTGTTGGTCGGCAGAGCTCCGGCAGCTCCCACCTCCAGTGTTCCGCCACTCACTGTCGTGACACCATTGTAGTTATTTCCCGCACCAGCCAAGGTTAACGTCCCAGCCCCAGTTTTGGTTAACCCACGCACTCCCGTCGAACTCCCATTGGTGACAGCGCCATCGACTCGGAAATTACCAGCACCTGCAAAGGTGACAGCGTTATTGGAACTCGAACCGATATCAATATTTCCATTAAATAGAATGTTCAGATTCGCGCTTTGATTATCAAGTTTTTTAGACCCTGTGGTCGAAGAAGAAAGTGTGATGTAGTTGTTGGCGTTGGTGAAGGTTAATGACCTTTGAGTGGCACTGCTGTTTGTAAAGATCATGTTATTTCCATCGGCAGTGGATGTGCCGTATGAGTTTAAAATAATGTCACTAGCGACTCTTATGTCTAGCGTGCCGACCTGATCAACGCTGCTGGATCCCAGCAAGCTACTGGAACTCGAAATAGCATTGGCGCTATCCAACCGCGCCACTGGCTTTTTACCTGTGCCCGTGCCGCCTGAAATTTTCACATTGCCCACAGCAGCGCTGTTGTTGCCAGAAATGATATTGGTCCCAGAACCAACAAATTCAGTGGCGCCAGTGTAAGTGTTGTTACCAGTCAATCTGGTAACACCTTCGCTGTTAAAGCTGGTACTATTGGCATAAGTTATTCCGTTTGTTCCAGGTGTGCCATTCACGATGGCACCCATGTTCACATTGGCACTGCCCTTTAATTGGTGCATAACAGCCTTGTCCTGATCAGTAGCTGCACCAAGGTTCCAACCGTCGAAATCAATGGTGTGGTTTGTGCCATCAAATGTGAAAGCATATTGTGCGGAATTTCCAGTCACATTCAAAGTTCCCATAGAAATGGTCACGCCTGTGCCCGCAATATTCATGGCTCGGTCGGTGGCAGCCGTGACTAATCCAGTACCAAAGTCCATATTATTGGCACTGGTGCTGGCCGATGTGCCAAATTGAATGCCTGCAGGAGAGACGCCAGACCATAACACCCCGCTGAGCCCTAAGTAAGTTAGAGCACCGCCTGACGTGTTGTTTATGATGCTGCTGCCAATCGAAGAACCAGTGGTGGCTCCCATAGTTAGCAAGCCTGTACCCAGGGCATTGGCGTTGTTGAGATTCAGAGTTCCCGTAGTCAAGGTCACTCCACCTGCCGCCCCAGAATTGTTCCCGCTCAAGGTCAACGTCCCGTCCGCGGCATTCATCGTGGTTAGGCCATCATACGTATTGTTGCCCGACAAGGTAGTTGTGCCTGTTGCGGTTACTGTAACCTTGCCTGCTAGTGCAGTTCCACCATTCGCTATTGCGGAGGCCACGTTCCAGGTTCCCGCCCCGCCCAAGGTCAGGGTACGGCTAGAGGAGCTACCAGAAGTAGTAAGATTTAAGCCATTGTTGAAAGTTGTTGTTGAACCGGCGCTATTGGTCCAAAGCCCGGTTCCGTTATTAGCGACAGATAAACTAAAAACTTGGTTCTGGCCTGAAACATTCTGGAGCCCGATACCAGACATGATGTCCAATTGTTTAGCAGTAGACACGCTGCCAAACGTGTAAGCATTGGCACCATTCGTAAAAATCAACCCATAGGCTGTTCGATCACTACCCAGAAGGACCGTGTTATTTGAAGCCCCAACCGAGGCAAAAATAGCAACATTGGTATTGGCTGTGGAGCTACTCGACTGAGGGCCACCTGTTGGATCCCATGCGGTGGTCGTGCTCCAAAGGTTCGTGCTGTTGTTCCAAGTATAATTGCTAGTCTGAGAAATTCCCTCTGATATTGAGCTAAACAAAATTCCAATTTGCAAGATTCCAATTGCCAATGAGTTGTTAAATTTTTTGCTCATATTATTTGGGCTCCTAAGGGCAACAAAAGCTCAAAAGAAACCGTTTCCCCTCTTGCGCAACTTGGATTCATTTCAATCTTTTTTGCCCAACTAGTTAAAACATACAACTCAAACCTTAAATAATCAAGCCTATTTACTGATAGCGTTTAATATTCTAATTAAATATTGTATAATGCTACCCATAAACAATTTATGACATAAATTTTGAAATATTTAAATTAGTGTTACACGTTATTCATAGCCCTTTTAGACTTTTTCAATCCCTAGATCACGTAAAACACAGATAGGGCAGTGGCCTAGGCCCGGCCTCCACTTCCGCCCCCCCCTGGCGCGGTGCTTAATCCCTTAACCCCACATTCACACTTTCAACATTCCCACATTCTAACATCTGGAATCCCTGCGCGTTCCGCGTCTGCGCCCCGACCAGAGTCGGGGCCGATTGAGTCACTCAAGACCCACACCCCAGAAACCTAGGTAGGGCGGTCTCTCCGAGAACGCCTGCGCTCGCACTTCGATGCTGAAAAACACCTTCGCACATTCGGACTTTCATACATCCGCACATTCGCGCCCCGCAACCGCGGGACTCACCCACATTCTCACATCTGGAATCCCCTTCGCGTCCCAAGCGCCCTCCGAAGCTCAGCGAGGTTTACCAAGACCGAGCGAAGGAGGGTTAGCGGCTCTTGGCGTGAGTAATCTGCGCTTCCCGTAAGCGCGGGAACAATCGCTCTATCGGCAAATGGAAAAACTTCTACACCTTCCAGTGGCCGTTCTCGCAGAGGCAGCCAAAATATACCTTTGGCAAAACAGCCTCTTGCTTGTAGCTACAAATGCGCTACATATAGGCTATGTTGAAAACCACCACTATCCGGGCCCGAATCACCCCCAGTGTTAAAACCCAGGCGGAAAGAATTCTTTCTTCATTGGGAATGACTGCCTCTGATGCGATTCAACTCCTCTTTCATCAAATTCAGCTTCACCGTGGACTTCCCTTTGCGGTGACTCTTCCCAACGCGCAGACCACCAAGGTTCTTCGGGACAGCCGCAAGGGCAAAGGCGTGACCCACCATGAATCGAAGAAGCACCTCTATCGGCACCTTGGTCTGTGAGATCCATCAGTAGCACCACCGCATTCAGGAAAGACGTCAAGCGAGCCGAGAAGAGAGGCAAAGAACTTTCGAAACTTAAAAAGGTCATTGATTTTTTGATCGAAACCGCGCCTCTACCACCATCCTACAAAGACCATCCGCTTCATGGAGAATTTGTGGGATCCCGTGATCTCCATATCGAGCCTGATTGGATTCTGATTTATACCGCTTCTTCCGAACATTTGCGTTTAGAACGCACTGGCACGCACTCCGATCTGTTTCGCTGATTTCTAGCTGACTGAATATTCGGAGTTCCCCGTTAATCCGATTAATGGGGTCAGTCAGAAGTAATAAAAATTCCGTTTAGTTCATCGGGCCGGTGGGATTTGAACCCACGACCTCTTGTACCCGAAACAAGCGCACTACCAAGCTGTGCTACGGCCCGAATGATTTAAAATCATACCCAGATTTCCCCTTGCCAGAAAGCTTCAAAAATCCCGATGAATTTCTACCTGCGAGCGAGGCGGTCGAGACATCGGAGATGCCCCGCTACCTAAACTTCGAACTTCCAAACTACATTCACACATTCTCACCTTTCCCCTTTTTTCACCCTTTGCGTCCTTTGCGTGAGGAATATCCCCTACCCCTCCGCCATCTCCCGCTTTAAAAGTTCCGCCAAAGGCTCCAGTTTTGTCCTGACCACGTCCCAAAGAATTTCATCATCCACCGAGTCATACCCATGGATAATTCGGTTTCGGATCCCCACAATCCTTCGCGCTTCAGGGATTCTTTTCTCCAAACTTGGCTCATCCACAAGGGCACGATTTAATGCCTCACCAAGAATCTCAAGCTGTCGCTCCACTGCCGAACGAAGTATTTCGTCCTTGGTATAATTCTCGAATGTCTTTTCTTTACAGAATGAAACAGCCGTTTGGGCCGCTTTTTCAGCATCAACCAGTCGCTTGAGCAGTGCTGGCCTCATACAGAACCTTGCGATCCGCCTCGATTTGAGAACGAAAGATCGGGTTGCGGATCGAGTTCTCAGTTAACAGATCCACTTTTCGACCCAACAATCGCTCCGCCTCCTCCGCAAAGTCTAAATAACGATCGGCCAACCCACCGCCGTCGACCGATGCACCAAACTCAGCGATCAGATCTATGTCGCTCTGTTCATCCATCTCATCCCCCCGCGCTGCAGAACCAAAAGCAGAAAGCCGCTTTACCCCAAAACGGCGACACACCTCACTTATCTTTTTTAAGCTACTTCTGAGTACCGCGTTCATAAGCTCAACCTACCCCCCACCTCCCCAACTTCAACCCAAAGTCACTTTTCAACCTTTGCACCCCCTTAACCCCTCAACCCCTCAACCCCTTAATCCCTTCTCCTCTCCTACCCGCCCTTCGCCAATTCCTTCGCTCGCCGAATCGTCGCCTCCATAGCCTGCTCCGCTAACCCACCCAGTCCACCAGCCTTCAACGCCTTCAACCCCGACTCGGTAGTTCCCCCAGGACTCGCCACCGCCGCACATAGTTCACTTGGCTTGATCCCCTCCCGCACCAAAAGCGCTCCCGTCCCCAACATCGTTCTCGCTGCCAACTCCACCGCCGCCTTCGGCGTCAACCCCGCCCTACCCGCCGCATCCGCCAACTCCTCCACCCATTTCGCCATAAATGCTGGACCCGACCCACTCAACGCCGTCACCACATCCATCTGCTCCTCTTCAATCTCCAACACATACCCACCCGCCGCAAAAATTTTCCGCGCAATCTCCAGATCCTCCTTCTTCGCCCCAGGTCCAACACACAACGCGGTCACCCCCTCCCCCACCCGCAACGCCTGATTCGGCATCGCCCGTACCACCCGCGCCTTCCCCCCAACCTCCTTGCCCAACCTCTCCGTTGTCACCCCAGCCAAAATAGAAATCAGTATGTACGACCCCTTTCTCGTTTTTAACCAGCCCGCCACTTTCTCCAACATCGCAGGTTTCACCGCCAACAAAATCACCTCCGCCTCTCCCACCTCCTCCACCTTCTCGACAAACTTTACCCCCGCCCCCATCTCTTTGCTCAACGCCTCCCTCCCTTTCGAATCCGGCTCACACACCTCCAAACTCCACAATCCCTCCTTCTGCAACATCCGCAGAATCGTTCCCCCCATCCGCCCCGCTCCGATCATCGCCAGTTTCATCCTATGGGTAGGTCTAACCGAAAGGCAGGAATACGCACGATCAGATCCTTTCCCCCCTCATCTTTCGCCAAATACGCTCCCGTCGCCTCACTATCCGAATCCACCAAATGATAACTATTATAATGGAACTGATCCCCTGGAGTCAGGCGTGGAAACTGACCCACCACCCCATCCCCCTCGATCATCAATCGATGCCCTTGGGCATTCGTCACCACCCACTTCCTCCCCACAATCGTCACTGCCTGCGGACTATCATTATGAATCGTCACATAATAAACAAACTGATGCGGCCGATCCGGCGGCCCCCCCGCCCCCAAAACATACTCCACCCTATCCACACTCACCCACAACCCTTTCGCCTCTTTTTTCTGGCTCAAGCTGGCCATCTTACCCCCTAACCCTCCCACCCACCGAAACTTTTTTCTTCGTTCCCCCACTCGACTTTCTTTTGCCCAAGCAAAACTCCTCCCACTCGTACAACTTCGGATCTCTTCGCGCCGGCAATCTTTTCCGCAACCGCATTTTAAGATCCTCCTTCTTCCCATCCCCCGCACCCTCCATTCCCTCCATCTTTTCCATCACATCCCCATACTCCTCCTCCAACTTGTCCGGATTCTCCCCCTTCTCCAACCGTTGCAACATCTCCCCCATCTCCCCGGGCAACTTCTGTCCGCTCGCCTCCATCATCCGCCTCATCATCTTCCCCATCAATCGCGGATCAGGATTCTTTTCGTCCATCTTGGAAAACTCATCCGCCATCTTCATCATCTCCCGCTCCATCCGCGGATCCATCTCCGACCCACTCTCTCCCTCTTTCTTCACCACCTCTTTCGCCCTGCCCGTACAAGCAAACGACGAAACCAACTTCTCCATCCGATTCCCCAACCCATCCGGACAGCACGGCACTTCCCCACCCTTCAGCATTCGCCGAGCAAAAAAACTGTAAATCCGATGACTGTCCGGACTGTAAAATTCGTAAATCGGCATGCCCCCAAGATCTCCTCTAGCTTTTCCCCTCCGTTGCGATCTGCCTCAACGTCTCCGCATAGGCATTTTTACCTATCGCGTCTGCTAAGCCCCCCAACTCCTTCGCCCCAATCCAACCTTGCCGAAACGCCACCTCCTCCGGCGATCCCAGCAACATCCCCGTTCTCGTCTGCACCGTCTGCACAAACTGCGCCGCCTGCAACAACCCATCCGCCGTCCCCGTGTCCAGCCAGGCCGATCCCCGCCCAAACTTCTCCCCATGCAAGCTCTGATCTTTCATGTAACACCGGCTCAAATCCGTAATCTCCAACTCCCCCCGTGCCGAGGGCTTCAACCCCCGCGCAAACTCCACCGCCCGCCCATCGTAGAAATAGAGCCCGCAGTTCGCCCAGTGCGACTTCGGCTTGGCCGGCTTCTCCTCAATCGAGGTAATCCGATTTTTCTCATCAAAGGTCAACACCCCGTAAGACGACGGATCCGCCACCTGATAAGCAAAGATTGTCGCCCCCTTCTCTCTCGTTTGCGCCGATGCTAATAATTTTCCCAACTCCGCCCCGTAAAAGAAGTTATCCCCCAAAATCAGACACGATGGATCCGTTCCGACAAACTTCGCTCCGATCTGATAGGCCTGCGCCAATCCCTCAGGCTTCGACTGTTCCGCATAACTTAACTTCAGTCCCAAACTTTGCCCATCCCCCAACAGAAGCTTAAAAAGAGGTAGATCCTGTGGAGTCGAAATCAGAAGAATCTCCCGCATCCCCGCCAGCATCAAAACGGAAAGCGGATAGTAGACCATTGGCTTGTCGTACAAAGGCAGAAGCTGTTTGGACACCGCACGCGTCAACGGCCACAGCCGCGTCCCCGTCCCGCCCGCCAAAAGAATGCCTTTACGATTCATGCCTACCTCTAATCTCCCGCAAAAACCGCCCGTAGCCAAGACCGGTTCCACTCTCTCCCCTCACCTCCTCGCCTCCTTCGGCACCCCTTCCATCGGATGCCGAACCGCCGAAAGCACATTTCCCATCGGAACCTCTGTTTCCGACATTCTTCCCAAAAACTCTAAGAGCACTGCCACCCGTTGCCGTGCGGGCATCACCCGCGTGACCACCGCCCGCAAACCCGCAAAGGCTCCCTCCACCACCTGCACCTCTTGCCCCAACTGCACTTCAGGTTGAATCGTAATCGTTTCTCCCGCCCCCTCAGGCACCGCCGCCAGCAGATCCCCAATCGCCCGATCGGGCACAGGAATGACCTTGCTCCCAAAATGAAGTATCGCACTTATTCCTGGGCAGTAGTGTACCGCGCGATGCTGGGTCAAATAGTCGAACCTCCCGAAAAGATAGGAAGGAAAGAGCGCCTCCACATACCAGCGTCGACCCGTTCTCGTCGCCTTCTGAAACCGCAACCGCGGGCAAAATACCTGCACCTGATACACCTTGCGCAGATGGGCGATCGCCACGTGCTCCTGCTTCGGCGCCACGCGCAGACAAAACCAGCGCAACTCCAACTCCCCACCCTCCAGCATTTGGCTCGGTTCGAAATGCGACCCCTGCGCCTGCGGAGAGAAGGGCTGGCCGGCTCCGATGATCTGATTCTCCACCCCCCTATCCTGCCCTTCCCCTATCTGTAATTCACGGACAAAGAATTCCGCCACGACTTCGGCTCGACACCTCCATGATTTGGCCTATCGAAATCTCATGGCTTTAACTCTTTCCAACAACCGGATGATCGGGGGCGTCTGCGGCGGACTGGCCGAATGGCTCGGCTGGGACCCCACCCTCGTCCGCGTCCTCTATACCGTGCTGACTATCTTCACCATCTTCTCGGGCGCGATTGTCTACCTGATCCTCTGGATCATCATGCCCAACAAAACCTAGAGTTTATTCTCCTGGATGGAAAAATCTTTCGGTGCCACGGAAAATTGTCCCCTCCCCACACCCACTAAATCGCTCTCCTACTTATTCTCTCCAACTTCGACTTTGCTGACTTTCGAAGGAGCCGAAACATAACCTTGCCGATCCATCTTCTGCATCCAAGACCACGCCCCAATTGCGACAGCAACCGCCAGACAACCGAAAACGATTATTCGAATCTCGAAAATGGCGATCCTCGCCATACCCGCGCCTTGCCCCGCCCACCCCTTCTTCCCAAAAATTGCGCGCAGAATCGACATGCTTCCAAAAAGATACCCCACATAACTCCTAATAGCTATGATTATTATTTTTGAGTGTTAAGATGTTTTATACTGTCTCTTTACGGTAGTGACCTTGCCCTTTGGTTCTGGCAGACCATAAGGGTTGTCCTCTTCTCTGCCCGCTAAGAAATCTACAGTCAACTCCACCCACTGGATCATTATTTCAATGGTCGTGGGAATTGCCCTCGGGCACTTCTTCCCCTCAGCCGACTTTCCGAATCTGGCCGTCGCAGAAAAAGCCGTCTCCTCAGTCTTTTTGCGGATGATCAAGTCGATCATCGTTCCCCTGCTTTTCAGCACCTTGGTCGTAGGCATCGCAGGACACGGGGACGATATCAAAAAAGTCGGTCGCCTCGCTTTCCGCTCTCTCATCTATTTCGAAGTCGTCACGACCCTCGCCCTCCTCATTGGACTGGTCGCGGTGAACTGGATCCAACCTGGAGTCGGCGTGAACCTATCCACCGCCACCGCCGAGGCAGGCGCCACTTACGCCCAAAGCAAAATAACTTTCCTTGGGGTGATCGAACACATGGTCCCCCAAAGCTTTTTCGAAGCCGCCACCCACAATGAAGTTCTCCAGATCGTCTTCTTCTCCATTCTTTTCGCCGTGGGCCTTTCCCAAGTCCCTGGGAAACCCAAACAGGTGATGCTCGATTTCTGTGAATCCCTCTCCGAAGTCATGTTCAAGTTTGTCGGCATTGTGATGAAGTTCGCCCCTTTCGGCATCGGCGCCGCCATTGCCACCACCGTGGGAACTAGCGGACTAGGCGTGCTCAAAAGCCTCTTCCTCCTCGTCGGCACCCTTTACGGATCGTTAATCGTTCTCATCGTCGGGGTTTTTATCCCTATCGCCCTGCTCACGCGAATTCCCGTTCGCCTTTTCTGGAGTTACATCAAAGAGCCATGGCTCATCGCCTTTACCACCGCCTCGAGCGAAGCCGCCTTGCCCCTTGCCATGAAACAGCTGGAGAAATTTGGCCTGCCCAAGCGAATCATCGCGTTCGTTCTACCCACGGGATACTCGTTTAATCTGGACGGTTCCACCCTCTACCTAGCCGTAGCCAGCGTCTTTGCCGCCCAAGCCGCGGGGATTCAGATGCCCATCAGCCAACAAATTCTCATGATGCTCACCCTCATGCTCACCTCCAAAGGAGTGGCCGCTGTGCCCCGCGCCTCTCTCGTTATTCTGGCAGGAGCCCTCACCATGTTCGGCCTACCCCTGCAGGCGGTCGCAGTCATTCTCGGCGTGGACGCCTTGATGGATATGGCCCGCACCTCCGTCAACCTCATGGGCAACTGCCTTGCGACGGCGGTGATGAGCCGATGGGAGGGAGAATTTCCCAAAAATCCTCCCAGCCTAGACACCAAAGATTCCTAAGCCCTTTCTCGAGAGCAGGTCGCACCACCTACTTCCACAAGCAATCCTTGCGGGATCTACCTGGGCGGTCGTAGTAAAAGAATCCGCCTACTATTCCGTCGCCTCACTCTTGGCCGCTGGATCTGCCGCGGTTGCTTCAATTTCCGAGGCCTTACTCACATCGGCTGCACTGGGCATGACTCGCACTTTCATCCCCTTTTGTAATCCGTCCAGTTTACCCTCGGCTCCAGCAATAGTGATCTTGGCCCCATCCGCCAAGAAAAAGGCCACCACTTTATTCGTTGCGGTTGCGGTCACCAACGGATTTTCCAGTCGCACCGTGAATCGGCTCGTAGCAGGAGTGACGACGTAAATCTTTCCCGCAACCACGTCGGAAGAGGCGTTCATCGGTGCCATCTTTTTCTTTTTCGCGGGGGCTTCCTGCGAAGAGCCGGTGGAAGTCAGCACAAGAAGTGCGCCTAGGAGGAGTGTGAGGATGGATTTCATATTTATTTTTATTTCTGGGTTTTTTAGAGCCGGGCGATGAGCAGTTCCCTTTGGTAGATCATCTCCTTAGGCAGTTCATGGTATATTTTCAGGTAAAGCTCATTTTGAAAAACAAGTTCGCGGCGCCAAGCGTCGGGATTGATCTCCATCATCTCGGCAAAGCGGTCGGATGTCATCCCTTCGATCCCCTGGACATTAATGTCCTCATAACGCGGAATCCAGCCAATCGAAGCCTCGCGCGCATCCTTCTGCCCGTGGCAACGGCCAATGATCCATTCCAGCACCCGCATGTTGTCCCCGAACCCAGGCCAGTAGAATTTCCCTTGGGCATCTTTCCGAAACCAGTTCACGTGGAAAATACGCGGTAGAATTTTGATCCGCTTCCGCATCTCCATCCAGTGATCGAAGTAGTCACCCATATTATAACCGCAGAACGGCAGCATGGCCATGGGATCTCCCCGCACCTGCCCCAGCACTCCCACAGCCGCCGCCGTCATCTCCGAACCCATCGATGCCCCGACAAAGACTCCGTGAAACCAGCTGAACGCTTGAAAGACCAGAGGGATAGTCGTAGC
>CAMCNF010000040.1 GCA_945876115.1 Verrucomicrobia subdivision 6 bacterium
CTTATTTTAGGGATCGTGAATCGTTTTCTCGCAGGACAAAACCCTCTGGAGATTAGTTTCTTGGATAAAGCCCGCTATGCGGTGGAGATGGTTACGAGCGGGAAGATTCTGGAATTCTGGCGATCGCCTGAGGGCGGGTTAAATAAGGAGCTTTCCGCGTACCTGACCCTACCTGCTACTCGGAAACAGTTGCAGACCGTTTTACAAGAGGAGAAGGAGCCTGAGCGCAGGAGTTTTCGTTTGGCATCCAAGATTATGAATGATGTCGGATTTCGTGTGGTCACCCGGTTTCTGGTCAAAGCAGAAAAAGGGGATGTGCTGGGAGGATTGGAGCCTCTGGCGGGGGTGATTCCACTGGGTCTAGCGGCGGCCCCTTATTTGTACTCTTTCTACGCTTTGAAAAGTGATCGGTTGATGTGGGGCCAGGTCGCCTCCGATTTCTTAGCAAAGAAACCATTGGCCTTGGAGAATCGCAAGAAGGGTTGGTGTACCGACACTTTAGAAGATGTGAACGGAGTGGCGCGAACCATTCGGACGATGGCGGAAGCTGGGAGGAAAGCGGGGGCTGATTTAACTATCCTGACGAGCCGAATGGGCAAGGCGGAGGAGGATGGGGTAGTGAACTTTCAGCCTGTGGGAGAATTCACTCTGCCTGAGTATGATCTGCAAAAGCTGAGCTTTCCTCCCGTACTGGAGTTTGTGGATCACGTGGCGAATCGTGGTTACACCGAGCTTATTTTGAGCACGCCAGGGCCGATGGGTTTGGTGGGACTAATGGCGGCTAAGATTCTCGGGCTCCAGACGAGCGCTATTTATCACACCGATTTTCCTCAGTACGCCAGGTTCTTGAGTGAGGATGATCCTTTGATGGAGGGTATGGCGTGGAACTACATGCACTGGTTCTACAGCCAGATGGATCGGGTCTATGTGAACTCTCAAAGCTACTTGGAGCGGTGGGTCGAGAAAGGGTTGCCGCGGGAAAAGCTGATGATTTTACCAAGGGGTTTGGATACGGAGACCTTCTCCACGAAACATCGTGATCCAGAGTTTTGGAAGAAGCGCGGAGCGGTCGGTAAGGTGATCTTGTACGTGGGCAGAATATCGAAGGAGAAGGAGTTGGAGTTCCTTTCGCGGGTGGCGGAGAAACTGCCGAGGAAGAAAGGGGTGACCTTCGCCTGTGTTGGAGAGGGTCCATTCCTGGCGGAGTTAAAGAAGAAGATGCATGAGGGAATCTTCACTGGGGTACTGCATGGGGCGGACCTGTCCAAGGCCTATGCTTCAGCTGATCTCTTCGTTTTTCCAAGTACGACGGATACTTACGGTAATGTGGTGGTGGAGGCGATGGCCTCGGGCTTGCCAGTGATTGTCTCGAACCAAGGTGGGCCAGGGGAGCTACTGCGCGATGAGCGGGATGGGGAGGTGGCGGCCACGGGCGATGTGGTGGCCTGGGTAATGGCGGTGGAGAGGCAGATTCTACGCGGAGAAAATAGTAGTTCACGGGAGGAACGGCGCGAAAGGACGATTGCGGGTAGAAGTTGGCGGGATGCGTTTACTTCCTTTTGGCGGGATGGTCTTTTGTGAATAACTTTAGTCGCAAATAAGTTGACGCTGAGCTGATTAGAACGTTTTATTGAACAATGTCCGAAGGTGTACCTCCGCCGCCAATGCCTCCACGCCCCCCAGGCGTGCCGCCAGCAGGAGGGCCGCCGAAGCCGCCAGGGGCACCGAGTCTGCCCGGGATTCCTAAACCACCATTAGCTCCACCCGGAGTTGTGCCACGTCCTCCCGCTCCTCCAGTTGGTCTACCCAAACCGCCTGCGCCTATGGCTCCTTCAGTTGCTCCAAGTTTAAAAAAAGAGACGATGCGTTTAGCCCCGCCCTCGGCACCGAAGCCTCCCGCTCCAGGACTTCCTCCTAGCGGAGCTCCTGGACTTCCGCCAAAGCCTGGTGTGCCCTCGATTCCTGCAATTCCTGGAAGTACTCCACCAGGAGTTCCTGGAGTACCCGGAGTTCCCGGAGCAGCTAAGCCCCCGCCCGATTTACGAAAAGAGACCATGCGGATTAGTCTTCCGCCTCGCCCCGGACCTGGAGTGGTGGCAGGCGCGCCGAAACCTGCGGTAGCTCCTCCCTTAACCGCAACTCAACCAGCCAAGCCGATGAATCTTCCTGGTGGTCCTGCAGGGGTGGTTCCAGCTGCTGCGAAAGTTGCTGGCCAAGTAACTGCACCCGCAGCGCCTGCTTTGCGAACAGCTTCAGTGGGTGGTGGTGCCAGAACCGTGGTTGATACCGACGGGGCGGGAACCGCTTTAGCGATCGCCGCCTTGGTGGCTTCTATAATTTCGTTTGGAATCGTTCTGCTCAGCTTTCTGAGTAAGTAAGGAAAAATTTATGGCAGATGGCAATACGATCACTTTAACCACCGCGAATTTCGACTCAGCAGTCTTACAATCGAAGGTACCCGTCCTCGTGGACTTTTGGGCGGAGTGGTGTGGCCCTTGTCGGATGATCGCTCCTTTGCTCGAGCAAATTGCCAAGGATCACCCCGGAAAAGTTGTCGTGGGGAAGGTGAACGTGGATACGGAACAGGCGCTGGCCGCAAAATATTCGGTCCAGTCGATCCCAGCTTTCTTTATTTTTAAAGATGGTCAGATCGCCGAGCAGTTCATCGGGGCACAGCACTCCCGGCAGAGCATCGAAAGTAAGCTAGGATTGTAGTCGAGTCGGCGGAACTAGGGTTGGGGTCGTGTGACCCATACCTCTGCGGGTTTACCGCGTGAGTCTTTAGCTGGCGGAGGCTGCGGTGAAAGTGCAGCGATATAAACCACCGACGCGTTCTTCTTCCCGACGAACTTTCGTCCGAAGAACTTTCTCAAAGAGTTGCCGTTCGTAATCATGGATAACCGGGAAACTTTCCAAGCAGTCGGCAATGGCGGAATTGAACTCGGTGATCCGATGGTGGCGGGCGGAGTTATCGAACGAGTACTCCGCCATGTAGCCATCTTCTTCTCGGAGTTGGGCTAAGCCGCGGAAGCGCGCCTCCCCATCCAGTTTTTGTAGCTTAATTTCGTATCGGGCGGTCTCGGCCTTGTAAATATTGTGCAGAATCTTTTCCGGGGCTAGGGATCCGTAAATTTCTTTGACCGAATCGAGAATTTGCAGGCTGAACTGAGGGTAACGGCTAGGGAAAAACTCTTTCGCTCCTTCGGTCAGGCGATAGGCCTTCTCGGGGCGGCCCATTCCCTTGGGGCGGCGCCAAGTATCCACATAACCCTCTCTTTCGAGGCCAATACAGTGCTGTTTGATCCCCATGTAGGAGAGTCCAACCCGCTGGCAAAGTTCGGTAACGGAGAGACCTTGGCTTCTTTTGATTTCGCGTAATATGGAGAGCTTGGGACTATTCGGACTGCGATTCAGAAGCTTTGTTTTCATTCGGTGAAGGGATATTCCAACCAAGATGAGCCACCGAATCAATCATTGAATTTAAAATTATTCACCATCCCCTGGCCCTAACGGGACTCGAACCCGTGCACCGGCCTTGAGAGGGCCGTGTCCTAACCAATTAGACGATAGGGCCTGTTGCTGGACTAAAATAGCCTGTCCGCGCGGTTGAGCAATCCCGCAAAGGATCGGGGAGGTTTGATTTATTCTACGGTAACCGATTTGGCGAGGTTGCGGGGCTTATCCACGTCACGACCGAGGGCAACAGCGGCATGATAGGAAAGAAGCTGGAGCGGAATGACGTTTAAGATGGGCTGGAGCAGTTCATGGGTGCGGGGCACAGGCAGAACGGCGTCGGCTAGGGCGATAATCTTCGTATCTTCCTCGAGGGCCACCGCAATTACTGATCCACCTCGGGCTTTAATCTCCTGCAAGTTACCTAAATTCTTGTCGTAAACCCCATCCCGCGTTGCGATCAGGACGGTGGGGGTCTCTTTGTCGATTAAGGCGATGACTCCGTGCTTGAGCTCAGCGCTGGGATAGCCTTCCGCATGAAGGTAGGTCACTTCCTTCATCTTCAGCGCGCCTTCAAGGGCGATAGGAAAGTTGGCTAGGCGACCAAGGTAGAGCATCGAGCGGTGTTTGGCGTATCGTTGGGCCACGGTGCGGATGGCGTCGGAATGGGCCAACGCTTGCGTGATAAGCGCGGGGAGATTCTCCATTGCTTCGATGAGTTCTCGCCCGTGGGCTGCGGAAAGAAAACGCAACCGGCCTAAAAGAAGTCCGAGCAAGGTAAAGATGACCACCTGCGAGGTGAAAGATTTTGTGGCGGCGACACCGATCTCTGGACCAGCGTGCATATAGACGCCGCCATCACTTTCACGGGCGATGGTGCTGGCCACATTATTACAAATTCCTAGGCAGGTGAATCCCCGGCGCTTGGCCTCACGCATCGCGCCCAAGGTATCGGCAGTCTCGCCCGATTGGCTGACCGCAATAAAGAGCGTCCTGCCGGAAACCGGCGAATCGCCGTAACGAAACTCACTGGCGTGCTGAGTCTCCACGGGAATCTTGGCCAGAGTTTCGATTAGATATTTACCTACCAGTCCAGCGTGGAGAGCAGTGCCGCAACCCAAGACACAGATGCGTTCGATCTGCCTTAATTCTTGCGAGCCAAGATTGAGTCCGCCGAGCTTGGCGGTCGCCGCATCCACATCCAGACGTCCGCGAAAGGCGTTGGTAATGGCGGCAGGTTGCTCAAAGATCTCCTTAAGCATGAAGTGGGGGTAGGTGCCCTTATCGGAGTGAGTCACCCCGTTCTCCACCTCTTCGATCTTCACATTAGTGCGATCGCCAAGGGGCGAGCTGACGTCGAAACGATCGGCGTGGAGAGAGACTACTTCCTGATCTTGGAGAATGACCACTCGGCTGGTGTAAGGGGCGAGGGCCTGAGTATCGCTCGCGAGAAAGTTTTCACCTTCACCCACACCGATGACCAAGGGACTGCCGCGACGTGCTCCGACTACTAGGCCAGGGAAGTCGGTATGAATAACTGCGATGCCCAAGGTGCCTTGAATCTTTTGCGTGGCGCTACGCACCGCATCGACCAGGCGAGCTTCGCCTTTGGCTTTAGAGGATTGGAAAGCGTCTCCGACGAGGTGAGCCAGAATTTCGGTATCGGTCTCAGAGAGGAAGGTGTGACCCGCTTTGCTTAAGATGGCTTTGAGTTCGAGATAATTTTCGATCACCCCGTTATGGACTAGGGCTAGTTTCTTAGCGGCGTCTTGATGAGGGTGTGCGTTGGCATCAGTAGCAGCCCCGTGGGTGGCCCAGCGGGTGTGGCTGATCCCTGACTGACCTTGAATGGGGTGGGAAGCGCAAGCCTTGGCCAGCTCTTGAATCCGACCGCTTTTCTTGCGTACTTCTACTCCCTTGCCGTTAAGAATGGCTAATCCTGCGGAATCGTAACCACGATATTCAAGACGGCTTAACGCATCCAAAAGAATGGGTTGGGCGTCTCGTGGCCCGACATAAGCGACAATTCCACACATCGTAATCTTGTTCTAGCGGTACAGTTGGTTAGGGTCAATTCATGTCCTTTTCACGGTCTGCCTACTCCGATCAGGTAATCAGCGTCATTCTTGGTGGCGGTGAAGGAAGCCGTCTTTTCCCTTTAACCCAGGAAAGAGCTAAGCCTGCGGTGCCGATTGCAGGGAAGTATCGCCTAGTCGATATTCCGATCAGTTTAAGTTTGAACTCAGGGATTAAGAGGATCTTTCTTTTAACTCAGTATCTGAGTTCATCTCTTCATCGCCACGTGCAGCAGAGCTATCGATTCGACGATTTTATTCCTCGAGGTTTTATCGAGATCGTGGCGGCGCAGAAGACTCGGGAGGGGACGAACTGGTATCAGGGCACGGCGGATGCGGTACGACAAGGGTTGATCCATTTCGATAATCATCTGCATGAGTACGTTCTTATTCTTTCAGGGGACCAGCTCTATCGGATGGATTTTCGGTTGATGCTCGAGGCTCACGTGGCTTCGGGGTCCGATATTACGGTGGCGGCTTTGCCGGTGACTTCTGAGGAAGCTCCGAGCTTGGGACTACTGCGGGTGGATGGGCAGCGGCGGATTACCGATTTTGTGGAAAAGCCCAAGGATTCAGCAGTTTTAGCTTCCCTCTCCAAGGGAGAAGGAATGCCCGAGGAAAAGCCCTTCTTGGCCTCGATGGGGATCTATATTTTTGGTCGGGACGTTTTGCGGGAGTGCTTAGAAGGCTCGACCGGTAAAGACTTTGGTCGGGACGTCCTTCCTCAAGCCATTCGTTCAAAGAAGGTTTCGGCTTTTGTTCATGACGGGTATTGGGAAGACATTGGCACGATCGGATCTTTTTATCGGGCGAACTTAGATCTGCTCGCGCCCGATCCCCGTTTTGATTTCGGGTTTCGGGCGGCACCGATTTATACCCGGGCGCGATTTCTGCCAGGGTCGGTCGTGGAGAACAGTCAAGTTCTGCGAGCGATCGTTTCTGATGGTTGCCATATTCAGCGCAGCGTCTTGGACGAGGCGGTTATCGGGATTCGGTCACGGATCGGGGCTGAGTGTAAAATTCGAAGATCGATTTTGATGGGAGCCGACTATTTTGAGACTCCGGCTCAGCAGGCGGAGAATGTTCGGCGTGGTCGTCCGGATATCGGAATTGGAGCGGAGAGCGTGATTGAGGACGCGATAATCGATAAGAACGTGCGGATTGGGAAAAGGGTTATCATCCGGGCGACGGGCAAGCCGAAGGAGATGGACGGGCCTAACTTTTTTGTTCGGGACGGTATCGTCGTTGTGCCCAAGGGTGCCACCGTAGCGGATGGCACGGTGATTTAGAAAAACCGATTGCACATCCTCATTGAAAGAACGATAATTTGGCCACGTCAGCGGGCGTGATGTAATGGTAGCCTGCGAGCTTCCCAAGCTTGATGTGAGAGTTCGATTCTCTCCGCCCGCAAATTCTTCAATTTCCTGGTAGGGCCGATGGTCTCCGTCGACCGAATTTGAATTAAGCGTGGCGGCCTTAGCGTGAGATTATGTTTTGCTCACGCAAACGACGTTTCGACATTATGCATAAAGCCATAATGTGGTTCTGAAGCTGGAGGCTCAGGTAGGGCGGCATCTCCGAGGCCGCCTTGCTTGTAGTCGAAAATTCAACATTTTACGAAAGGCCTTTGTGGACTGCGTCTGCGCCCCGTACCCCCGTCGGGGCTTTGCGTGAAAGAATGTTTCAATCACGCCCAGCAGTTGCGAAATTAGATCCGCGAGTGGGCGGGGGAGTTGGGGATGATTCGGGCTCCTGGACGGTAGGCGAGGTAGGAAAATCCCCAGTTCATTAAAACGCTAAGTTTGTTGCGAAAACCGACTAGAAAAATCAGATGCACCCCGAGCCAGGCTACCCAAGCCAGAAACCCTTGCAGTTTTAATTGGGCAATCTGAGCCACGGCGTGCGTTCTCCCAATCGTTGCCATACTTCCCTTATCCCAATAGATAAAAGGTTTTTGCCTAGTTCGGCTTTCCATCTGAGCA
Organism: Verrucomicrobia subdivision 6 bacterium; assembly: GCA_945876115.1. Classification (GTDB taxonomy): domain Bacteria; phylum Verrucomicrobiota; class Verrucomicrobiia; order Methylacidiphilales; family Verrucolacustridaceae; genus Verrucolacustris. The sequence goes on from CAMCNF010000040.1 coordinate 7,511, forward strand.
AGGATTTCTTGGGCTGCATGGGCGCCCATCTGCATGGCGGCGGGGGAGACCCCTGGGACCAGCTTCTTATCCTTCCAAGGAACGCGGGCGTTGTCCCCGATCGCGAAAATGGTGGGATACCCCGGAAGGCTGAGATTGGGCAAGACCTCTACCCGTCCTTGCGGATCAGCGGGAATGCCGAGTTTGGCTAGAAGTGGATTGGCTTTAACACCAGCGGCCCAAATAATGTTGGCTGCTTCGAGGTTGCCTTGATTGGTTTCGATCTGGTGGTGGGAGATCGATTTCACGGTGGCGTTCAGCCGGACTTCAACCCCCATCTGTTCGAGGGTTTTCCGAGTGTATTCAGATAGCTTTTCGGGCATAGCAGGGAGCAAACGGGAACCTCCCTCCAAAAGAATGATCCTCGCCTGGGTTGGATCGATACGTCGAAAATCTCGTCGCAAGACATGGCGACTGAGTTCGACAAGGGAGCCAGCCATCTCCACTCCGGTGGCTCCGCCTCCAATGACGACGATATTGAGCAAGCCTGCCTCCGCTTGAGCTGGGGCCGAATTTTCTGCCTGCTCGAAAGCGAGGAGGACGCTGGAGCGGATGCGGTTGGCGTCCTGCAGTGATTTTAGTCCCGGGGCATGCTCTTCCCATTCTGGATGCCCGAAATAGTTTGTCACACCACCGAGAGCTAAGACTAGGTAGTCGAAAGGCAACTGGGTTGAGGAGAGTTGGAGAAGCTTTTTCGGGAGGTCGATCGATTGGACCTCGTCGAGCAGGACAGTGATGTCGCGCCTTTGGGAAAGAATCGCTCGGACTGGATGGGCGATATCCGAATCGGAAAGACCGGCAGTGGCCAACTGATAAAGAAGGGGCTGAAAGAGGTGATGATTTTGCCGATCGATTAGGGTGATTTCCGCCCGGTCTTTGGGGAAAGATTGGCAAAAAGCCAGTCCGCCAAAACCAGCCCCGACCACGACAATGCGGGGCCGGGGTGAAACCTTCTCTGGAAAAGGGGATGACGTATTCAAGATAGGAGTCTGTCTAAAAAAGGAGAGCACGCAAACAAACAGGCGTAACCCTGCGGATTTACTACCCCCTTGGGCAAAGTGGCAGACAGAACCAGAAGCAATTTCTTTGCAGGATGATTTGTTCCCGTCCAGTTTTTGGTTTACCTCTAACTCGTGATGAGCCCCACTCCCACGCAAGGTTTTCCCGCCGATTGGCAACGACTGGAGGCACGGATGCGCCCCAAAAGCTCGCCGGTCATGTTCCAGTCCTGGCGGAACCTGCTTTTCCTACACTGGGAATATCCCGTGGCGGCGATTCAGGCGACACTGCCTGAAGGCTTGTTTGTGGATACTTTCGCCGGTCAGGCGTATCTCGGTATTGTCCCGTTCTTCATGCGCAATGTCCGTCCACGTTTTCTGCCGGCCGTGCCCGGCATCTCGAATTTCATGGAGATGAACCTCCGCACCTACGTTTATGACCAGGCGGGAACGCCGGGCGTGTGGTTTTACTCCCTAGACGCGAATCAACGATTGGCGGTGGAGATTGCGCGGCGGTGCTTCCATCTGCCCTACGAGCACGCAGACATGAAAACCCAATGCACGGCCGAGGGTCGCACCCGCTACGAATCACGACGCACGGGCCCGCGAGCGAATGGCTCGCTCTGCTTGTTTGATTATGCGCCGGGCGAGGATTTGCCACGGCCCGCTTCGGACTCGCTGGAGTTCTTTCTGGTCGAGCGTTACCGACTCTTCTCTAGCGCGCCCGATGGTCTCCGGCGGGGCTCGGTTTTTCACGAGCCCTATCCGCTATGCCGGGTCGAGTTGGCGGCTTGGGATGAGAATCTACTTTTCCTCGATGATTTCGCTCCCACCAACCGTCCGCCCGACCACGTGATCATGTCCCGTGGAGTGGACGTGACCATTTTCCCGCAGGAGCGCGTCAGTTTCACGCCGAGCGAAGTGGTCCGACCGACGCCTGATTTCGATAAGCGCAACTTTAGCGGGGGGCTGTCGGATTTTAAGGGCAGGGTGTCAACCGTATGAAGATTCAGGTCGTCTGGTTTAAGCGTGATTTGCGGTTATCCGATCACGCGGCCTTGGCAGAGGCCGCAAAGCTAGGACCTGTCCTCCCTTTGATCATGGTGGAGCCTGAGTATTGGCAATTGCCGGATACCTCGGCTCGGCAGTGGGAATTCTGGCGCGGCTGTATTCTTGAGTTGGGTAGAGAGATTACTGCACAAGGGGGTCGGTTACTGATCCGCTCGGGAGTGGCCGCCGATATTTTGGAGGATTTACACAGCCGTCTGGGCTCTTTCGACCTTTGGTCTCACGAGGAGACAGGGAATGCCTGGACACACCGTCGGGACCTTGCGGTCAAAGCTTGGGCGAGGTCTCGTGCCATCTCTTGGAGCGAGCGGCGGCAGTTCGGAGTTACCCGTGGACGAAGGCAGAACCGCGATCATTGGGCTAAGCGCTGGGATCAAATGATGCAGCAACCGATCACGGCAACACCTGACATCGAGTGGGCCAAGACCGTTCCACCGGACGCTTTGCCGACTGCGAATGAGCTTAATCTTGCCCCTGATGTTCTACTCCATCCCCAGCTCCCAGGCCGAGCGGCAGGCCTCGCTTCGCTGAATACGTTCCTTCATGAGCGCGGGATGGGGTACTCCAGGGAAATGTCCTCCCCAGTCACTGCGGAGGGTGCTTGCTCACGGCTTTCGCCTTATCTCGCCTATGGGGCGCTTTCGATGCGGGAAGTGTATCAAGCGGCTGAGGAGCGTGCCTCGCAAATCTCAAGAGAACGGCCCGCTGGCCACACTGTTTGGTCTCGCTCCATCCGTTCCTTTACGGCGCGACTCCATTGGCACTGTCACTTCATCCAGAAACTGGAGAGTGAACCTGAAATCGAATGGGAGCCGTTTGCGAAAATCTATATCGGGATGCGACCACGACCTGGAAATCCTGTCTATCTAAAGGCCTGGAGCGAGGGCCGCACTGGCTATCCTTTTATCGATGCTGCCATGCGGTACCTCAATGCCCACGGGTGGATCAACTTCCGGATGCGGGCGATGTTAATGTCGTTTGCCACCTACGACCTTTGGTTACCTTGGCAAGAGGCGGGGTTGGTTCTGGCCCGTAAATTTGTCGATTTCGAGCCCGGGATCCACTGGTCGCAGTGCCAGATGCAAGCAGGTGAAACGGGGATCAACACCATCCGCGTGTACTCGCCGATTAAGCAAAGTCACGATCAAGATCCGAGTGGTGACTTTATTCGTGCTTGGGTGCCAGAGCTAGCGGGCGTTGCTGGGTCGATGGTGCACGAGCCATGGCAGATGCAAGTATTACGCCTGACCCTATGTCCCGATTACCCTCAGCCCCTGGTCGATCACAAGACAGCGAGCAAGCAGGCCAAAGACGAAATCTTTGGCCGTCGAAAACTGGCCGTGGCCCGAGAGGAGGCGAGGGGAGTTTATATGCGGCACGGCTCACGAGCGGGTCCGCGTAGGCGGCAGGTTTCTAAAAGACGCCCCACCCAACCCAAAGAGGAAGCACCGCAGCTTTTGTTGGATTTGAATTAAGCGTGGCGGCCTTTCTGGACCTAGCGTGAAAGAAGGTTTCTCTTATGCCATCTAGGGAATGGCATTGAGGACGTTCCCACATTCCCAAGAAAGTGGGAATGTGAGAGTAGGTAGGTAGCCCTGCAAATGTCCTATGGGGTGGTAGAGGATTGAGGCATGCAAAGAACAGATACAGTCAGCCGATCCGGTGGTGGTTTGGGTGGCGGTCGTGTTCCAGAGGCTGGTGATGAAGGAGGCGATGGAAGCGGAAGGGAGAAGGTTTTCTTTGATGATGGGCAGGTGAAGGTGACCGAATCTCTGGTAACGATTGGGCATCCTTGGAACAAGGCGTTCGCTGTTCGGGAAATAAGCTCGGTGACGTATGGTAAAAATAAGTCCAACGATCTGGGTGCATCACTTTTGCGAACTGTGGGTTGGTTGGCGTTGGGATTTGGGCTTCTGATGGGCTTAGGTGGATTTATCCCAGGCTTGGTCTTTGGACTTTTTGTGGGAGTAGGGCTGTTATTCGGAAGTCGTCTAAAAAATGCGGCCTATAGTGTCTCTCTCAGCACCGGTGGCTTTTGGCAGACGGAGTACCTGAGCAGTAAGTCGCTGAAATGGTGTGAATTGGTGGCTTTGGCGGTTCATCAGGCGATTGCCTACAAGCCAGAACCGCCTTCGAACGATGGGGGACAATTTATTCCAGCTCCGCAAAGTAGGTTGAGGAATTAGTGGATGGAGAGTTGTAATTTCTGAATTTGCCCCGCGTCCGCGGGACACGCTTTCGCGTGGATTCTTGATTTTGGATTAGGGAGACGTACCCGTGGATTTTTGGGCAGTGAGAAAATAGGGGAATACCTAGGTTGACTCTGTCTTGGGTTGTTACAAACTAAAGGCATGAGTACGGCTGAATTAGCGGCGTTGGCTCCGACAGAGAAGTTGAAGATGTTAGAGTTTCTTTGGGATAGCCTAAGACCTGAAGTGGAAAGTTTACCCGTCCCTGAGGAGCATCGGAATCTTCTCGATGAGCGGCGCGACAAAGCTCAATCGGGAAAATCCAAGCTCGTGTCCTGGGAACAGGCCAAAAGTAAGCTTTCCCGCTCTTGACCAAAATCCTCCTGGCTACGGAGGCCGTCCAGGACTTGGCGGACGGCATGGCGTTTTATGATTCCCGGCAAGAGGGTTTGGGTGACTATTTCCTCAGCTGTCTGGTGGCTGACATCGAGAGCTTAGGCGCGACCGCAGGAATTCACCGAAAGGCTTATCAGGACTACTTTCGGATGCTGAGCCGAGTCTTTCCTTCTGCGGTTTACTATACTCGGGAGAAGGAGAACGTGACGGTTTGGGCCGTTCTGGACTGTCGGCGAAATCCGGCATGGATATCGGATCATCTCAAAGGAAAAGGCAAGTTCTAGAAGCAGGGGCGAGGTCGGACACATTTCGACAATATGCAGAAAGCCATAATGTGGGAGTTTTGGGGTCAGACGTAGGGTCAGACGTGGGGTCAGAGGTGGGGTCAGAGGTGGGGTCAGACCCCAGTTGGGCAGATGGGGCTGGGGGAGGGTTATCTGATCGCTCCAATCGGTTGCACGGCGACTAAGGCGCCGTATCATCCGACCCTTCTCCGTGCACTGTTTTTACCATCCAGGCTATTTTTTCCCACTGCCAGACGAACATCCGTTTCCGATGGATAAATTCTGGCGTGCCGAGGCGATGATACGTGCCTCCGCTCCGCATGGAGTCGAAATCCTGCCGGTCGAGCCGTGTCCCGAGGATTATTTACGGCGCGTCCACTCTGCGGAGTATCTGGAGAAGGTACGGACCAACGCGTTCAATTCGCTCGAAAGCTACAAGCTCGGTTTACCCTGCGGAGAGGAGCTGCTTACCCGCTCGCGTCTTGAGGTTGCTGGGACAATTGCCGCGATGCACGCCGCGCTTTCGGAGGGTCTTGCGTGCAACCTAGCTGGCGGCACCCATCACGCGTTCCCCGAACGCGGCGAGGGTTACTGCGTGCTCAACGATGTGGCCATTGCCGTCCGCCACCTGCAGAGCACGCAGCCCGAACGGCGTATCGCAATAATTGATACCGATGCACATCAGGGGAACGCCAATCACGCCATCTTCGCTGAAGACCAGCGCGTTTTTACCTACAGCATTCATGTTGGCAAAAACTATCCCTCCAAAAAAGTCCCGGGCAGCCTGGATGTGCCGCTTCCCCGCTACGTTGCTGGTGCAGATTACCTCGAGCAACTCGAGGCTACTCTCGCATCCGCCATTGAAGGTTTCGACCCTTCCTTGGTCTTTTGGATAAGCGGAGCCGACCCGCATGTGAACGATCGCTTTGGTCAAATGCGCCTCGATGATGCTGATTTTCTGCGACGCGATAATCACGTGCTCGACTTGGTCAAGAAACGCCGCTTACCGACTGTGGTGCTCTACGGTGGCGGCTACAACCGCGACCGCGAGCATACGGCCCGTCTTCACGCTGACAGTGTGCTGCGAGCCGCGTGCGTCGCACGCTCCTGGCACACGTCTTAATTCGGCTCCGCAGAGGGCCCAGAGGACGTTCCCACATTCCCAAGAATGTGGGAATGAGAAGAGGGGGTTGGGTCGTGCTCGCAGCATGCTGCGAGCATGGGGCGGACCGGCGAGGGTAGGGGGATGACATTTCGGTTTTATGCATACAGCCATAATGTAGAGGGAGGTGGGGGTAGGGATTATGTGGTTAAGAGGTTTAGAAAGATTGTGTTTCGAGCTGAGGCAGGTCGGGTCGTGCTCGCAGCATGCTGCGAGCATGCTGCGAGCATGGCTG
>CAMCNF010000041.1 GCA_945876115.1 Verrucomicrobia subdivision 6 bacterium
AAAAGAGTGGAAGACTTTGGGCGCGAGAGAAGATTCGGCACAGCTATCCACACTGTCCGCGTTCTAAAACACCGATTGTTTTTCGGTCGGTGCGGCAGTGGTTTATTCGGATGGATACCTTGAGAGACAAAGCGCTCGAGGCGGTGGGGGAGGTGAAGTGGGTGCCAAGTTGGGGGGAGAGCAGAATACGGGGAGCCTTAGGAACGCGGCCTGACTGGTGTATTTCCCGCCAACGCTCTTGGGGATTACCGATTCCAGCCTTTTACAAGCCAGACGGGAGTTCGGTATTGGATGCGCAGGTGATTCGCAAAGTGGCGGATCGGGCGGAGACGGAGGGAGCGGGGTTTTGGTTTGGGGGGAGTGATGGAGAGGTGGCAAAGATCTGTGGGGTGCCAGAAGATTGGAAGAGGGGTAGGGAGACGTTGGATGTGTGGCTGGATTCGGGATCGAGTTGGGCCTCGGTGGGCTTGGATGGGAGAGTAAAGTTTCCGGCAGATTTGTATTTGGAGGGGAGCGACCAGCATCGGGGTTGGTTTCAGTCGAGTCTGCTACTTTCGGTGGCCTTGACTGGGAAGGCCCCGTTCAAGGCGGTGTTGACCAATGGATTTGTGGTGGATGTGGATGGAAAAAAGATGTCGAAATCGCGGGGGAAACCGCCTGCGCTGATGGAGTTAGTGGAGAAGTATGGGGCGGATGTGGTGCGGTTGTGGGTAGCGAGTGAGGACGCGAGGGAGGATGTTCCGTTCTCGACGGAGATCTTTGGAAGGGTGGGGGATAGTTATCGGTTGGTAAGGAATTCTCTAAGGATCCTGCTGGGGAATCTGGCGGGGTTTGACCCTAAGCGTGATGCGGTGGGTTTAGGGGAGAGGGAGCCTTTGGACCGATATATTTTGGCGAAGCTGGCGGGGTTGGTGAAAGCAGTGAAAGAAGCGTACGAGAGCTACAACTTTCCAGCGGTGTATCATGCTTTGAATCGTTTTTGTTCTGTGGAGCTGAGTGCGTTTTATGTGGATGCGTGTAAGGACAGAATTTATTGCGATGGGGAGAATGAGCGGAAGCGGAGGTCGGCCCAGATTACGATGGCGGAGGTGTTGGAGGCGTTGGTGAAGTTGGTGGCACCGGTTCTTGTATTTACAGCGGAGGAAGCGTGGCAGAGTCGGCCCGGTTCGAGTGGGAGTTCGGTTCATCTGGAAAAGTTTCCTGAAGTGATTTGGCCTCCGAATTGGACGCAGGAGGAGGAGGGAAAGTGGGAGAAGCTTCTGCTGGTGAGGGGTAAGATTAATGAGGCTTTGGAGGAGCAGAGAAAATTAAAGAAGATGGGAAAGAGTTTGGAGGCGCGGGTGCAGGTCAAGGGCGGGGGGATGGGGGTGAATGAGGCGGGTTTACTGGCGGAGGCGTGTTTGGTGAGTGGAGTGGAGATCGTGGCGGGGGGGAGCGAGGTAGAGGTGACGGTATTTCCTGCTGGGGGGAAGAAGTGTGAGCGGTGCTGGAAATACGAGGAATCAGTTGGGCAAAAGGAGGAGCATAGTACGCTGTGCGGTCGCTGTGCGGAGGTGGTGGCGGGGATTGGAAGTTGAGGGATGGAAAGTGGGGTGGGGGTTGGTTTCTTCCTGTGGTCGGCGGGTTGATCGGGTTGGATCAGGTCACGAAGCTGTGGGTGGAGGGAACGATGAAGTTGGGGTTGGAGATTCCGGTTTTACCGGGGCTATTTTCGCTGACGCGGGTTCATAATACGGGAGTGGCCTTTGGGGTGGGGCAGGGAAACAACGCCGTGACAGGCCTGGTAGCGTGTGGAGTTCTAGTATTGGCCGCTTGGATTGCCCGAAGTTGGGATTGGCAGAAGCGATGGATTCAGGCGGTGGCAGGGTTGATTGCAGGTGGGGCGATTGGAAATCTAATCGACCGGGCCCGGTTGGGATATGTTTTAGACTTTTTAGATTTCCATTACGGGAGGTGGAGTTGGCCAGCGTTCAATGTTGCGGATGCGGCGATTAGTGTGGGGGTCGGTTTGGTGGTGCTGGCGTGGATAACGGGAAAGCCGATGGAGAAAAAATGAAATTGGGGTCAGAGGTCGAATTTCAAATTTCTGGGGTCAGAGGTCAAAATCCCCCTCATAAAAAGCGCGATTTTCAGATTTCTGGGGTCAAAGGTCAAAAATTGAGATTTAGCAGTTTTTGATACGGGGATCACCTTGGGGATGGTCGCGATGGAAATTCTGTAATCGGCGGACGTGGTTCATGGCGAGGGCGCCGAAAATGCCGAAGGCGGACATAATGACGAACCAGAAGGTGTAGCCGTACTGGGCCTTGGTGATCTCGAGGACTCGACCGGTGAGCGCGAGGGAGAGGGCGGCGCCGTAGTATTGGAAAGAGTCGATGACGCCAGCGGCGAAGCCGGCCATTTTTTTTCCGCCGATGTCCATGGGGGCGGCAGAACCGACGATGGAGTGGGTGGAGTTGGCGGTGAGAGAAATGAGGATGAGAATGGTGCAGCCGAGAATAATACCTGAGGCGGTGGGGCCGACGTGGCCGTAGAAGAGAATAATTGCGGCCACGGCGATGACGACGGCCTCGATAAGGTAGAGTGCCATGGCGACGGGGGAGCGGTGGCCTTTAAAAACCTTGTCGGAAATCCAGCCTGACAGTAAAGACCCTGCGACGGCGGCGAGGGGCATGAGTTCCAGGGTGCGGCGAGCAGCGGCGGGAATATTAGTTTTCATATCAAAACCCATCTGATCCTGGAAATAGAGGATGGCGATTTGATCGGAGCTGGAGCGAACGGCTCCGGTGCAGGCGTAGGCGGCGGCATAAAACCAGACAAGAGGGTGGGTAAAGATGGTGCGGAACGATTCGAGAAGAGAAACGGTGACCCCTTCGGAGTTATCTAGATCGTCTTTGATCGCGCCTGGATAGCCGGCTTCTTCAGGGGTTTCGCGGGCGGCGAAGAACATGAAAAGAGCGGCGGCGGCGGTGAAGAGGGGAGGGATACGAAAGAGCCAGCGCCATTCTCCTGCGGGAACGGTCAGGGCAAAGAAACTGAATCCAGCGAGAATGAGGGGAGCGAGAAAGCTGATGGCGACTTGGCCGAGCTGAATCATGAGGCCAAAGATGCCAGAAAAAGTTCCGCGTTCTTGGCGGGCGAACCAAGCGGCGTTGATTTTGACCATGCCGGGGCAGCCGAAGGATTGGAGGTAGCCGTTGAGCAGCCAGATCATAGAAAAGGTGGTGAAGGTTCCAGCGAGGGAACCGAAGCCAAAGAGTAGATTGATGGCGATGGTGCCGACGGCGCCGATCAGGAGAGATTTGCGGCCACCGATGCGGTCGGTGAGCAGACCATTGATCAGTTGGCCCGTACCATAGGCCAGGGACCAGATGGCGAGCATGTCGGTGATCTGTGAAGTAGTGAAGTGGAACTCGGCGATCATTCCTGGGGCGGCGAAGCGGAAATTGTATCGGCACATATAGTAGGCGCCGTAGAGGCAACCAATGGAGATCCAGTTTAGATTTCGACGTCCACGGAAGCCGGGGGGATAGGTGGGGCGGGCGAGTAAAGCGTCTAGAGCCATCACGCCTACCTTAACGATTGGAGAAGGTATAGTGAAACTAGAAAGAGGGTGAAGCAGGGGGCAAGTTGGGCGTATCCTTTTAGGATGAATTTACAGCAGTATCGTCATGTGATCTGGGATTGGAATGGGACTTTGCTGGATGATGCCTGGTTATGTCGCGAGATCATGAATGCCCAACTCAAACAAAGGGGACTTGCGACGATGAGTGAGGAGCGTTACGAAGCGGTCTTTGATTTTCCCGTGGAAAGTTACTATCGGAGGGTGGGTTTTTCTTGGGAGAAGGAGACCTTTGAAGAAGCGGGGACTGAATTTATTCTGGAATACGAAAAAAGGAAAAAAGAGTGTCGTCTGCAAATTGGGGCCTCGGATGTTTTACGGCAGGTAAGTGCGATGGGACTTTCTCAAGCGGTTCTCTCGGCGTATTCCCACCAGGCATTGGAGGGATTTCTAGTCCACTTCGGGGTGCGGGAGCATTTTCTGAGTGTGGCGGGAAGTGAGGATCACTATGCTGAGGGGAAGGTGGGCCAAGGATTGCGTATGTTGGAGCAGTTGCATGTGGCCCCTGAGGAGACGGTCTTGATTGGGGATACGACCCACGATGCGGAGGTTGCGAGGGCGATGGGGGTGACCAGTATTTTGATTCCCTGCGGGCATAATAGTCGGGATCGGTTGATGCGTTGTGGGGTGGAGGTGATTGCTGGGCTGGGGGAATTACGATTTGGTTAAGGGAGTGGGGTTGGTTGCCATTAAAAAAAACCTCACAGGGTGGCGGTGGGTTCGGTAGGATGAAATCTGGATGAAAGTCGCGATGATCGATTATGGCCGGGGGAATATGCGAAGCGTAGAGCGGGCTTTGGAAGAGGCTGGGGCTGAGGTGAAGCGGGTGGAGAGCGGTGAGGAGTTGCAGGGGGTGGAGACGGTGGTGTTGCCAGGGGTGGGTTCTTTCGGGGATGCGGTAGAGGGATTGAAGCAGAGAAAATTATGGAATCCGCTGCGGGATTGGGTCAAAGCGGATCAGCCGTTTCTGGGGATCTGTTTGGGGTTTCAGCTCTTGTGGGAAGAAGGAGAGGAGGCCCCTGGGGTGAAGGGGCTAGGTATTTTACCAGGGCGAGTGGTGAAGTTTTCTGGCAAGGGCATCAAAATCCCACTGATCGGATGGAGTGAGGTAAAGCCGAAGAGCGGGTCGGAAGATTTGTTTGAAGGTGGAGATAGGTTTTTTTATCATGTGCACTCGTACCGTCCTGAATCTGCTCCTGCTGATTGGCTGATCTGCGAAACCGAATATGGGGGTTGGTTTCCGAGCGGAGTGCGAAAAGGTCGCGTGGCGGGCTTCCAGTTCCATCCCGAGAAGAGTCAGGACACAGGGATCTCCCTGTTGGGTAATGTTTTAAAAAAGATAAACGCAAGCTGACTTGCGTTCACGGCGAATGCTTCCTAACTTTCAAATATGATTAAATCAATGATTCGTCTTACTGTGTTGGGGTTGGTAGTTGGTCTGGCGTCCGCGACTATGGCCGGTGAAGGCTGTGGTAGCTGTGGAGACAGCGATAGTGGTGCAAAAAAGAAAAGCACCAACAACGTCACTCCCTCCGATAAGAAGTAACTTTTCGAAAAACAAAAACCCAGCCTCGATAAATTCGGGGCTGGGTTTTTTGTTGTCCGAAAGGGTTAGTTTTTCGGGCGACCAAGTTTGGCCTGAATGGTGACAGGGGCTTTGGGGTTGTCTCTTGGGTCCCGCGGTTTGGCGACGATCTTATCGGCTACGTCCATCCCTTCGATTACTTCGCCGAAGGCGGAGTACTGACCGTCGAGGAAAGCGGTTTCCGTGACGCAGATAAAGAACTGACTGCCGCTGGAATCACGTTTGGGGTTGCCTTCATCTCCGAGTCGGGCGGCGGAGACGGTGCCCCGCTTGTGCTTATTGCCGATTTCTGCGGGGATGGTGTAACCAGGGCCGCCAGTGCCGTGGGAGCCACGATCGTCGGCATTTTTACTTTTGGGGTCGCCACCTTGGATCATGAATCCTGGGATGACGCGGTGAAAGGTGGTGCCGTCGTAAAATCCGTCTTTGACGAGCTTTTTAAAGTTTTCGCTGTGTTTGGGGCATTTGATTACATCGAGTTTAATCACGATAATACCGTCGGGGGTGGTGATGGTGACGATATCTTCTTCAACGAGGGTGGGTTTCATGTCGGTGGTTTCCTTTGGGGTGGGGGTGTTGGTTTCCGCCGCGCGCGCGGCAAAAGCGAAAAGAATGGCAACGGTGAATGGAGCGAGGATTTTTGTTGAGAGGGTAAATTTAAGCATGTCGAAGGATGGTCCAAGTTGCTCCGCCGGCCAATACTGAATTTCCCGTTGTGGCGTAGTCCCGCTTGATCATGGAGAGGGATAGGATAGCAGAGGAGTCTGGCAGAGAGGTGGCACTGGTCATTTTACCAAGGGCGCTTCCCTCTGGGGTAGTGCACTCCAGTGGCAGTGACGGGATGGAGGTGGAGGGGGAAGCGAGGACACAGAGGTGGCGGTTGACGTGGCCGACGCTACGGAGGCGGGAGATGACTTCTTGGCCGATGTAGCAACCTTTGGTGGAGCTGATGGCGTCGGACTCGAAGCCAGCTTCGGGGGGGAGAGTGTCGGGTCCGACGTCGATGCCCCAAAGGGGAAGTCCGCGGGCGATGCGGAGCGGTTCCCATTCGGGCACGGGGGAGGAGGGGGGTTGGTAAGGGGAGGTAGAGGGAATCCACAGGTCGAGGCCGGGTTCACGAAAGCGGGCAGATTGGAAGAAAAGGGAATCTTTTGGAGCATCGGTGGGTGGAGAGGAGAGGGATAGAAAATGAGCCAAGTTGTAGGATAGGGAGATGTCCTCGATGGTGACGTCGTCGGCGACGATAAATTTTTCTAAGCGGGAGCGGAGGGATTCGCGGAGCATGAAATCGGTTTCGATGAGGAGGGAGTCGGATGTGGCAGCGATGTGGAGATCGGCTTCGAGTCGTCCTTTGGACGTAATGATGGCGGAGCGGACCGCATGGCCTGGGAGGAGTTTCTTTACGTCTTGGGTAACTTGGCCGTTGAGGAAGCGGAGGCGGTCGGGTCCGGTGAGGCGGAGGAGAGTGCGGGGCCCGGGGAGCCAGGCATGGGCGGGTGATTTGATCTTTTGCAGGAGGTCGGGATTCATCAGAGTGGTGGGGTGAGTGATGAACATTTCATGGAAGAGGCCTTACGCCAAGCTCGTAAGGCGGTGGCCAAAGGGGAGGTGCCGGTGGGGGCGGTGCTGGTGGTGGAGGGAAAGATTGTCACGAGGGCCCATAATCAGGTGGAGGAGTTGAAGGATGCGACGGCTCATGCGGAGATGTTGGCGGTGACGGCGGCGGCGGGCGAATTGGACGGTTGGCGATTAACGGAGGCAACGGTTTATGTGACAAAGGAGCCGTGTCCGATGTGTGCGGGGGCACTGGTATTGTCGAGGGTAAAGCGGGTGGTTTATGGGGCGGCGGATCCGCGGATGGGTGCGGCAGGTGGGGCGATGAACTTATTACAGTTTGCGGGGATGAATCATCAGTGCGAAGTGACGGGAGGGGTGAGGGCGGAGGAGTGTCGAGATTTGCTAAAAGAATTTTTTCAGGCCAAAAGATTGGAGAATGGAACGCGTGGCGATTGATCTAAAAAAGGATTGGCCGTTAGGGCCTGGGGTGACGGTGGTGGGTGTGGGGCCAGCGGGGCTTTACGCCTTGGCCAAGCCGGAGGGGGTGCGTTCGCAACCGAAGGAGGGGAGTCGGGATGCGAAGGCTTTATTAACCTGCAGTTATTCTTTAAAGGACGAGGCGTATCATTTGCCGCCGGACAAGGGTGGGGGGAAGGTGTGGTTGTTGCATCGGTTGGATGCGGGAACGTCGGGGGTGATTTTGGTGGCGGATGAGGAGCAGACGGCGGCGGAGGTGCAGTACTCTTTTGCCCAACACCAAATTAAGAAACGATATGTGGCTCTGGTTTTCGGCTGGGCGCCTCGGGCGAGTGAGGTGTGGAAGGATCGAATGGAGGTGATGAAGGATCGGGGTCGGGCGCGGGCAAGGATGGGGCAGGGGGTTTTGGCGGAAGCGGTAATAAAGGAAAGGGCGCGGGGAAAGGGACCTTGTGGCCCGATGAGTTTATTGGAGTTGGAGCCAAAGACTGGGCGGACGCATCAATTGCGGATTCAGTGTTCGCAGAGGAATCTACCGATTGTGGGGGATCGGACGTATGGAGATTTTGAAAAAAACAGGATCTTTACGAAAAGCACAGGGCAACAGGGTATGTTTCTGCATGCAGAGCGTGTGAAAGTGCCCTTTCGTGGGAATGATTGGGAGGCGAGTGTGCCTGTGCCAGAGGGATTTAGGGATCCATTTGGCAAATAGAAGAACGGTTCAATTTCTGCCCTATAGATTTTTTTTCGGTTGGGGCTAGAATTAAATTAAAGTGCTCAAAATTATATACTTAAGTAGATCTTTTCGGCTAATTTTACTTTTGGCTTTGGCTTGTATTGGAGACAAAACATTGTGCTTTGGCGAGGGGGAACCATTAGGAGCGATCGTTAACAAAAACGGTAATAGTTCGACGGGAGTCACGTTTCGGGTTTGGGCTCCCAACGCCACCAGCGTCGCGGTGCGGGGAGAGTTCAATAGTTGGGTTGAGACTGCCATGACGAAGGACAGTACAACGGGGTATTGGTCGGTGACCAACTCGGGGGCCCGACCGGGGCAGGAGTACAAATATTTTCTCCGGTGGGCAGGCAATACGGCGGGGACATGGAAACAAGATCCGCGGGCGGTGTGGGTGCGAAACGGCAACACGGTGATCTACGACCACGGGGCATTCGACTGGGGGGCGCACAGTCGGCCGAGCATTCCGGTCGACCGCCAAGTGATGTACGAAATGCACATCGGGAGTTTTTACGATCCCAATCCGAACGATGGGCGCCCCGGCACGTTTGATGATGCCATCCAACGCCTCGACTATTTACAACGGCTGGGTGTCAATGTGCTGGCGATTATGCCGGTGAACGAATTCGGAAGGGACTATAGCTGGGGCTATAACCCGGAACACGTGTATTCCATTGAATCGGCGTATGGCGGCCCGAATGGTTTAAAGCGTTTTATCAAAGCGGCCCACGAAAGGGGCATGAAGGTGCAGATCGACGTGGTTCACAACCACTACAATCCTCCTGGGGACGGGCTGTTGGATTTTGACGGTTCCTCCAATTTATATTTTTACACTGATGGGCGTAGCTACACCCCTTGGGGCTCACGGCCTGACTACGACAAAGCCGAAGTGCGCCGCTACATCCAGGACAACATCAAACTTCTCCTAGATGAGTTCCGGGTGGACGGATTCCGCTGGGATTCGCCCCAAAACATCCTGGGTTACGACACGACCCAAAGCGGAGCCAATCCCGACACGGTGCTCACCACTGGCAAAAGCATGATGATGGCGATCAACCGGATGA
Source organism: Verrucomicrobia subdivision 6 bacterium (assembly GCA_945876115.1). GTDB lineage: Bacteria > Verrucomicrobiota > Verrucomicrobiia > Methylacidiphilales > Verrucolacustridaceae > Verrucolacustris. The sequence continues at coordinate 9,042 of CAMCNF010000041.1, forward strand.
TTCATGAGGAGTATCCCGAACGTTGGAGCATCGCGGAAGACGCCAACCTGCTTTCGGTCAACGAAACCTATTCCGGATTTCCCGGCGCCGAATTCTATCAAGGGCTGGTGGTCAGTGAGGCGGCGTACAGCTACGATGGGCACTGGCAGACCAGCTTTCATAACATCATTACGCCCAGCATTGCAGCTTCGGATCCTGAGGTTGGAGCAATTCTAGGCAAAGTCATCGCGTTTTCTGAGCCTCCAGGCTATCGAGTCATCTTTACGGACAATCACGACAAATCAGGGGTCCTCAATAACAACACAAGGTTGGCCAATCGAATGGTGCCTTCCGATCCGAGCGGAAAAAGCGCTCGGCAAAAAACACTGCTGAATGCGGTACTGACGTTAACGGCTCCCGGAACGCCGATGTTGTGGATGGGGCAGGAGTTTCACGCCACCGGGCCGTTCGACGATTCAGTGCGGATGGGATGGCGGGAGGCCTCGGCCCAGCACCGGATTTTCCGCGCCCATCGTGACCTCATTGATCTTCGGGAATCCCTTCCAGCTTTGCAAAACTCCAATCTGCAAGATGCATTGTCTTACTATGACGGGGACGAGACGAAAAATACCATGGTTTACCGGAGAAAATCCGCGGCTGGTAATCCGGCTGAGGATGTCATGGTAGTCATGAACTTTTCGGCTCAACCCCAAAGCCAACAGATATTTTTTCCATCGGCAGGTCCCTGGTACGTCCGATTTAATTCGGACTGGACCGTTTATGGGAATGACTTTGCAAATTCTGGCCCACCACAGAATATCGTCCAAACCACTTTTGCGGGAGGTTATGACTACGCCTCGTTAAACCTTTCGCCTTTGAGCGCCCTGGTTTTTTCGAAAACCCAAAGTCCGACATCCGTTTTGGCTGAGGATTTCAATCAGAATCAAATATCGGACGGTTGGGAAGATTTGACGGGAATCACCAATACAGCGGGGGATGCCGACGGCGACGGGATTTCCAACCTGCGGGAGTACGAACTGGGGTTTGATCCCAACGAGGCTGATCCGACGACGGTGGCAGGGCAGTTCAATGGTTGGGATCCGGCCGGGGCGGTGATGAGGGCGACCTCGACACCCAATCTGCTTCATTATCTTTATGTCACGGAGGAGGCCGCGCTGGCGCAAGCCTTCAAGTTTTTTTGGGCGGGGGAGTGGTACGGGGCGTCGGCGACGGCTGGAGTGGCCGCGGCGCCTAGTGACAACATCACCTACGACGCACCGCAGCGGGGCTACGCGTATTTTACCTTCAACACAGTTACTAAGGCCTACACTTTGGCCACGTTCACGCCCTCCTCGGGATTGTTGGATGGTAATAGTAACGGGATGGATGACCGTTGGGAGAGCTGGCACGGGGTTACCAGTGCCAGTGCGGATTCGGATGAGGACGGATTCACCAACTTGCAAGAGTACCAAAGGGGTAGTCATCCCGCCGTCTGGAACCGCCCGGCGATGGGTATGGCTGGGTTGAACGGGAATTGGACCGCCAACGCGAATCCGCTGGTGTATTTTTGGCATAACTCCTGGCGACAAGATCTGCCTTTCCGCAACGGAACCACGGCCCAGTTCAAATTTACGAGCACGGTTGGCGGCTCAGCAACGACAACAACTTGGTGGGGAGATATTCAGGCAGACGGTGTCGCTGATACCAACGCCAGCGACCAGCAAAACATCAACGTCAATTTCAACCTCGGGACCGGAATTTACCGGTTTCAATTCAACGAGGCCTCCTCCGCCTATCAGATCACTTACGATGCCACCGATGCGAATTCGGACGGAATTCAGGACGCCTGGGTGACCTTTCATGGCCTAAGTGGAAGCAGCGCGTCGTCGTCGGCGGATATAGATGAGGATGGGATCAGTAATTTGGCGGAGTTCCGTCGGCTCAGTAGTCCAACACTGGCGGATCGGATGTCGGTGGTCGGGAGCCCTAGTCCGCTGGCCTGGTTCTCGGATGACGCGGCGCTGCGCATGATCTGGTCCGACGCGCGTCAGAGGTGGGAGTGGACTGGGAGCTTCAACGCGGGAGCTCTGGATTTCAAATTTGCCAGCGGTCCAGGCTGGGCCGGATCCAATTACGGCACGGGGCCCGGTATCACGGAGGGAACTGCCTCCACGGACGGTGGCAGTAATCTTTCCGCCAACCTCGCGACCGGTCGCCATCGCTTTACTTTCAGCGAAATCGACGGTGCCTACACCGTGCAGGGCTTCCCGGTTTCGGCAGAGTGGCGGGAGGTGAATGGTCTACTGTCGGCAGGGGCATGGACCGACGACACAGACAAGGATGGAGTGGTGGATCTTTTGGAATATGCCTTGGGGGGAAGCCCCACCAAGAACGCAGATGGGAAGACATTGTTGGCGATGGCGATTATCAACTCCGGCGGAACGAATCGTCTCGTGCTGCAGTGGTTGCAACGTACGGACGGGGGCACTTCCTTGGCGATTGTCCCAGAGCTCACGACAGATCTGGCGGGAAGTTGGAGTCCGCTGACTTCCTTCAATGCGGCCAATACGAGTGGAGTGCCTGCCAATCACATCCGAAAAGAAGTTTCCGTCCCCATAGACGGATCGAAAAAATTCTTACGACTCAGGGTTAGCGGTCCATAATGCTCTGCGCTTGTTTTGGCGTCGGATTTCTTGGAGGCTGATGGATTATGGTCGATACAAGCAACCGTGCCCTGAAGTTGGCGGCCTTGCTGTCTAGTATCACCCTCTTGTTCGCAGGGGTCTTAGGATGGAACGGAGTGCTGCCGCCGAACGGCATCTTGGCCTTGGCGGCGCTGGCCACCGGGGGATTCGTGGCCGTGGCGCTGAAAGATCGCTGGAAACGGATCCGTTGGGCTGGAGTAGAGATCGAATTGAAAAACAAAAAGAGCCCGCTAGAAAATCCTCAAGGCCGCACCAATCCGATTCGCAGAATGTACGCTTGGACGTTGCACTGGGCGGCGACTCCTTATGCGCTTCCCGCTCTTGTGGTTATTTCTTTTCTGGAATCTTCGATTTTTCCTATTCCCCCGGATGTTTTGCTGATTCCGATGGTGCTGGCTAATCCCTCGAGGGCGTGGACTTACGCACTGGCTTGTACGGGGGCCTCGGTGGTTGGGGGTTGGGCAGGATATGGCATTGGACATTTTCTCTACGATTCGGTGGGAGCGCCGATTATCGCTTTCTACCATCTACAAACCCAGTTTGAGGCTTTCCGGAATATCTTTAATACTTACGGAGGGTGGATCGTCTTGATTAAGGGAATGACGCCGGTCCCTTACAAGTTGATCACGATCACCGCTGGAGCAACTGGGATGAATTTGGTGACCTTTTCGATCGCCTCAGTTATTTCCCGAGCGATGAGATTTTTCCTGGAGGCCGAGCTTTTGCGCCGATATGGGCCTGCCATTCGTCCTAAAATCGATCGTTATCTCGAAGTCATCTTAGGCATCCTTTTGCTACTCCTTATCGGGGGTTTTCTTCTGCTCAAATTCCTTCGGTAGACTAGGCGGCGTACCCAAGGGGCTGGTTGGGCGTAGAGATTGCTGAAAATAGTTTGAACGTTTTGCCCCTTTGCCTGTCTATTATATCAGATTCGTTTACATCTCCTAGTGTTTGGCAAGAAGCGTGGGTTTGATCACCCACGCTTTTTGTTTGTACTGGAAAGCCCTCCAGACCAGGCACTTGTGAAGTACTTTATAAGTGTAGGGTGTAATATTAATTATTGACTTTACCGTAAGAAAGGATGATTGTTTCACTCCTGCTTATGATTTCTCGTGTCCATCATCATCCCCTTGGCGTCCATGCGACACGCTTGGCCGAGGATTTACAGCGAGAAATATGGGGCTTCGCCCAAGCGGTCATTGATGAAGAGCATCAGGTGTGTGCGGATAACCGGATGAATTACTGGAAAAGCCGATTGCTCTTATCGGTTGAGCACGCGAAGTCTAAGGGGATGGATGCGGATGAAATCGCCCATCAGTGTGAACTTTCCCTCTGTACCTCTCGAACCTCCAAGCCTCTACCCACTCGTTCTCTCACCCAAATTGAAGGTTATCTTCAACAACAAGGGGTCTTGGTTCGTCTGCAAGCCCCTAACGGAAATGCGGCGCCCTACTCGCGGGCG
>CAMCNF010000042.1 GCA_945876115.1 Verrucomicrobia subdivision 6 bacterium
TCTATTTGGAGACAATCCGGCAAGCCCGGACGGCGATCCTCGAGGGTCGTTGGGAAAGTTGGTCCCGCGTTTTCTTGGAGCGGTACCAGCGAGGCGGAAAATCCAAGGAACAGGAGAACGACAATGAAGTTTGAAATGAACTGGTTTGAGGCGATGCCGATGATGATGGCGCAACCCCCCGCGGATGGCAGTGGTCCTCCGGCCTGGGTGCAACTCCTTCCTTTGGTGATTCTTTTCGTCCTGATGTACTTCGTTCTTCTGCGTCCGCAAATGAAGCGCCAGAAAGAAACGGAGAAGCTGATTAGCTCGATCAAAACGGGGGACCGAGTGTTGGCTGCTGGTGGAATTTATGGCACGGTAGCCAACCTTAAGGACCAAATCGTGATTCTCAAAATCGCGGATAACGTGAAGATCGAAGTTTCTCGTTCCAGTATCACTTCGGTAGAAAAAGCAGTTGAAGAGAAAGCCGCTCAGTAAAGCGGGGAGGAATATTTTATGATCGGAATTCAATTCGGCCTAAGCTTGGTATTCTTTGTTTTATTTATCGGTTACTTTTTAACGACCGACACCCGCAAGCGGATGCGCTTGAGCGTGGTGCTGACGCTGGCGCTGGTCGGTCTTTGTTTGAGTTCTCTTTTGGCAAAAGATGAGTCGGGCGCATGGAAGATCAAGATTAAACCAGGTCTGGATTTGCGGGGCGGGACGCAGTTCTTGCTGGAGCTAGCGGGCACAACCACCCAGAGCACCTTAGACCAAGCGGTTGAGGTCATTCGGAAACGGGTGGATTCAGTGGGGGTCGCGGAGCCGGTGATTCAGCCAGTTGGGGGTAATCGGATCATTGTGCAGATTCCTGGGGTGAGCGAAGTGGACAAGGCGTCCTATCGGCGCCAGTTGGAGCGGGTGGCTAAGCTTGAGTTTACTTTGGTGCACGAGAAGAGTGATGAGCTGGTGGGTGCAGCGAAGGGAAAAACCCCTCAAGTTCCGATCGAGTATCAGGTACTCAAATTGCGCGATCGCAAACCGAATGGAGAGGTGGTGGAGACTCCGATTGTGGTCAAGCGTAGGACGGAGATTTCCGGGAAAAGCGTGGCGAACGCCTTCCGGAGTGTCGACCAACTTGGCCGGGCAGTGGTCATTATTGAGTTCAATCCAGACGGACGTCAAAAATTCGGCAGCTTAACTGAGCAGAATATCGGGCGCCGGTTGGCGGTGATCTTGGACGGAGAGGTTTACTCTGCTCCAGTCATTCGTAGTGCGATTTATGGAAGTTGTGAGATCTCCGGCGGGAGCATGTCCGCAGTGGAGGCGGAGGAGTTAGCCAGTGTTCTTAAAAATCCGCTTGAGAATCCAGTTTCAATTGTGGATGAGCGTGGGGTCGATCCCAGTCTAGGTGCGAGTTCGGTGCAGAGCGGGTTTCGCGCTGGCTGGATGAGCTTGGTGGCGGTGAGTCTTTTTATGCTGATCTACTATCGTTGGTTGGGTTTGGTGGCAGTAGGGGGATTGTGCATCAATATCCTCATTCTCTTAGGTCTGCTGGCACAATTCGGGTTCACCCTGACGTTGCCTGGCCTGGCAGGGTTGATTTTGACGATCGGTATCGGGGTGGATGCCAACGTACTTGTTTTTGAGCGAATTCGAGAGGAGTTAGCTCACCATCGAACCGGATTGGAAGCGGTCAGCTCTGGGTTCCAGCGTGCCTTCAGCTCTATTTTAGATGCCAATGTCACCACGGTGATCGCGGCGGCCATCCTGTTCTGGCAGGGATCGGGGCCAGTCCAAGGATTCGCCACCGTCCTTTGTTTGGGAATATTTTCCAGCTTATTTGCCGCGTTGGTGGTCAGTCGGACCGGAGCGGAGTGGTTGGCCGGGAAAGGCGGGAAGGGTCGCTTCCACATGATGAAGTTCTTGGAAGGAACCAAGATTAACTTCTTGTCGTTGCGGGTCCCTGCTTTTGTCCTTTCGGGCCTACTGCTACTCGCCGGGCTAGTAGTGGTGGGAATCAAGGGGGAGAAGGTATTGGGAGTGGACTTTACAGGTGGGGATTTAGTTACCTTTAGTTTTAAAAATAAGGTGGATGACGGAAAAATCCGTTCCGCACTGGGGACCATGGCGGAGGTGGTGCAGTACCAGCGGAGTCCTGTAGGCGGAGAGGAAGTTCTCTCCCTGCGCACAGGCTTCGGGAACGGGGAAATCGCCGGATCGAAGCTGGCGGAAGTTTTCCCGGAAGCGGGATTTCGTCAACTGCAACTGGATAAGGTGGCTGGGGTCGTCGGAGCGGAGCTGAAGCAGAAGGCGTTAACCGCACTCATCTTGGGCATTATCGCAATCTTCTTATACACCACGTGGCGTTTCGAAACCGCCTTTGCAGCAGGTGCCATCGTAGCTTTAGTCCACGATGTTTTGATCAGTTTGGGAATCTTTGCCCTGCTTGGCCGAGAGCTGTCTCTGCCGATGGTTGGGGCGATTCTGGCGGTGGCTGGTTACTCCATTAACGACACCATCGTAATCTTTGATCGAATCCGGGAATACTTCCGTGGAGGAGTCTCTGGGGATCGAGCTGGGGTGATGAACACCGCGATCAACCAAACCTTGAGTCGAACCTTACTGACATCAGGACTTACCTTCTTAGCGGTCCTGGTGCTCTTTCTCTTTGGGGGAAGGGTGATTAATGACTTCGCGCTGATCTTGCTCATCGGAATTGTGGTGGGGACATACAGCTCGATATTTATCGCCAGCCCAATCGTCCTGCTCTTCGGAAAAACGAAGAGCTAGGCGGGGCGATCTTGCACCCTGCATTTTTGGCCTTATGCCTTGAGGATGCGTTGGTCGAATACTTCTGAGACTTTGCCTCCCCAATCGGGGAAGGATGAACTTCTCTTACGGATGCTTGAGAAGAGAGGTTTCGCTGCGGGCACAGCTCAGGAGTCCTTTTTGCATCCTCGCTTATCGGATCTCGGGAATCCTGAAGGGATTCCAGGCATGCCTGATGCGGTCGAACTGCTCGCCCAAGTCATCTCGAAAAAAGGTAAGGTGCTGATTTTTTCCGATTACGATGTAGACGGAATTGTCAGCGCGGCAGTCATGAAGATATTTTTAACCGCCTTAGGGCTTTCTTCGGTGCGGGTTTTTCTGCCGGATCGAAAGCAGGAAGGCTACGGATTGACCTTGGCGGCCTTGCAAAGGGCGCGGGACGGCGGCGTGTCTCCCGACCTTTTCATCGCTTTGGACTGCGGGACAAACAGCCACGCAGAAATTACTCAGTTAAAAGAGGCGGGCATTGCGGTCTTGGTGGTTGATCACCATCAGTTGAGTGATCCCCGTCCCCCTGCGGATGCGTTGGTCAATCCGCAGAAAGGGACGGAGGATCATCACTTCTGTACCGCAGGTCTGGTTTTCAAGGTTTGCCACGCCTACTTACGTGCCAAAGGGGGCCGAGATCAGTTTGATCTACGAGAGGTGCTTGATCTGGTGGCTCTGGCAACGGTGGCGGATTTAGTCCCTTTAAAAGCAGACAACCGAATATTTGTGCGAGAAGGCTTAAAGAGGCTCTCCCAGACGGTTCATCCTGGTCTGAAAAGATTAATGGAAGTGAGCGGCTCTTTGAAAAGGACGCCGACCTCTTTCACCTTGGGATTCCAACTCGGTCCGAGAATCAACGCGGGAGGTCGAGTGGGCGATGCTTCCTCGGGATTGGATTTATTGCTGAGCCACGATCCCACGGAGACGGCGCAATTAGCCAGAGAGTTGGACCTACAGAATCGGAAGCGGCAGGAACTCGAGGCCATAGCACTGGGGGAGGCGGAGGAGCAGATTGGAGATGCTCCAACTGGCCTCGGGTTGGTGGCGGCGAGTGATCGTTGGCACCCAGGCGTGGTGGGAATTGTCGCTTCTCGCTTGGTCAGGAAATTTCATCGGCCGAGCTTCGTGATTGCTTTAACCGATGCTGGCGATGGCAAGGGCAGTGGGCGAAGCCTGCCTGGGCTCTCGTTAATGGATGCCTTGCGGGCCTGTGCTCCTTGCTTAAAGGGGTTTGGCGGACATGAAGCGGCTGCTGGAATTGTCATTCAGGCGGATCGGGTATCGGAGTTCAGAGAACTGCTCCAGGCATGGATCGAGAAACATGTGGCTTTGGATGTTTTCGAGAAGACTCTTTCGATTGAGATGCAATTACTTCCTGAACATCTGACGGCAGAGATGGCTCGAGGAATTGCGGAGATGGCTCCCTTTGGTAAAGGAAACCCTGAGCCGATCTTTCGGTTGGATGGGGTAAGCCTAGCGGGAGCGCCTAAAGTCTTCGCGGAGAGGCATCTTAAATTCCGTGCCAAGGTGGGGGAGAAGAGATTTGAAGTAGTTGGTTTTGATTTTGCGGGACGCTCCCCTGATCGTTCTGTCTTTAACTTGGCGGGATCCTGGGAGTGGGATGAGTATACGGATGGGCCACGATGGCGAATGACGGACTGGCAGTAGCGCCGGAGACCGCTCGCCAGCTTCGTGCGGCGACGGCTTTAGCAGAGAAGTTAGGACTTTCCGGGCCTGAGGCCTTGGCAGGATACCTCCCGCGTCGACATGAAGATCGGCGACAGGGGTGGCATCCTTCGGATGGCTTGCCCATGGGTCCAGTCCACTTTCAAGGAGTCGTCACTCAATCGAAACTCAACCGTTGGCGCGGGAGGCGTTGCAGTGTGGAGGTCAATCTTGAGGTAGCCGGAAAGGGGCTAAGTGCAGGGGAGCGGGTGCGGCTGGTTTATTATAACTTGCCCTTTTTGGCTCGGGCTTTTCCTGAGGGGAAACGGGTGGCGGCCTATGGACGGGTGGAAGAAAAGAAAGGAATCTTCACCCTGGCTCACCCTGAGACCGAGTCGATCGAGGTAGGTAAGGAGGAGGGAATTCATCTCGACCGCGTGGTGCCGATTTATCCGCTGATTACGGGTCTGACCCAGCGGCGAGTGCGATCGACGATCTACTACTATTTAAAATCATTTTCTCCGGTGGTTCCTGAATGCTTTCCGACATTGGAAGGATTGCCCACACGAGAAGAGGCCTGGAGGATATTTCATTTCCCTGAATCGTTGGCTGAGGTGGAAAAAGCGCGTCGACGATTGGCCTACGAGGAGCTGGTAGGAATTCAGTTCTCGCTACGGGTTCGTCGTGCAGCCCGAGAGGCGATACGGGTGGAGCGTCCTCCTAAAGTGCGGGACCTGGTGGAGCCTTGGAGTAAGACCCTTCCGTGGAAGATGACTGGAGATCAGATCAAGGTGTGTGCTGAGGTGGATGAAGATCTGCGTCTGATGAGACCAATGCACCGACTGCTCCAAGGAGATGTCGGCTCGGGAAAGACTTTGGTGGCGGCACATGCGCTACTTCGAGCGCTGGAGCACGGATCTCATGTGGCGCTGATGGCTCCCACAACCCTGCTGGTGGAGCAACACGCGACCTCCTTGAGGAAAATGTTGCCAACGAAACATCTCGAGATAGTCACTTGGACCTCTGCATCGAAGCCTGGTCCCGCTGGGCTATTTCCAAGGATTACCATCGGAACTCACGCGCTCTTTGCAGAGAAGGCCCGTCTTTCGCGACTTTCCTTATGTGTAATCGACGAACAGCAAAGATTTGGAGTAAAGCAGCGGGCAGCTTTTTTAGCGAAAGGGGAACGGCCCGATCTCCTGGTGCTAACGGCCACCCCGATTCCGCGGACGTACGATCTGTTAATGCATGGAGATCTGGATGTTTCCCTTTTGAAGGAAATGCCTCCAGGAAGGGGAAAAGTACGGACCTTGGTCCGGGATGGCTCAGCGGTGGAGAAAATATGGGCCCATTTGAAGGATCGGGTTGAGCAGGGCGACCGAGTTTATGTGGTTGTGCCCCGCCTGGGAGATGAGGTGGAGGATCCCGCGGAGGAAGCTTCGGTTCGGAGAACACACGAGCAGCTTTCTGCGCAGATCGGTGCGAAGCGGGTAGCGCTGCTTCATGGGAAGATGAAGGAAGCGGAGAAGTTGGAAGTGCTAGAGCAGTTTCGGCAGGGAAAGATTTCGGTGCTGGTGGCGACGACGGTGGTGGAGGTGGGAGTGGATGTTCCTGAGGCCAACTGGATGGTGATCGATTACGCAGATCGATTAGGACTTTCCCAGTTGCATCAGCTCCGCGGTAGAATCGGGCGTGGGGGTCGCAACGGGACTTGTGTTTTAATTCATCGGACAGGCCAACCTGATGCGGTTGCGCGACTTGAGTTCTTGGAAAAAAACCAAGACGGGTTTCTAATTGCGGAAGAGGATTATCGAATACGCGGTCCTGGGGATATTCTAGGTGCGGACCAGAGTGGATTACCCAGATTTCGGCACGCCTATTTACCTGAAGATCTGCCCCTACTGCAGAAGGCACAAGGGGAAGCCCAGCGGCAGATGGAGGGTGGGTGGAGGGACTGGACTGGATTGGTGGACGCCGAGAAGAGAGCCCGGGCCGATTTCGCCGCAAATTAAACTCTAGTCCACCTAGACTGGAATTCGGAACGAGTTCCCGTAGGCTCAGAGCATGGAAAACGGGGGCGGAAAGAGATCAAAAGAACTTTTTGCGGCGGCTAAAAAAGTAACGCCGGGGGGTGTACACTCTCCGGTGCGAGCGTTTCGTGCGGTGGGTGGAACCCCTGTTTTCATGGAATCGGCCAAGGGTTCGCGAATGCGGGATGCCGATGGCAAAGAGTATGTGGATTATGTCGGTAGTTGGGGGCCCGCGATATTAGGTCATACTCATCCTGAGGTGGTTGCGGCGGTCAGGGAGGCGGCGGGCAAGGGAATTACTTTTGGAACTCCCCATGCCGGGGAGGTGGAACTTGCGTCGATGATCTGTCGGCTGGTTCCGAGCATGGAGAAAGTTCGTTTTTGCAATAGTGGAACGGAAGCCACCATGTCCTGCATTCGATTGGCTCGCGGTTTTACCAAAAGAAATAAGATCATAAAGTTCGCTGGTTGTTATCACGGGCACAGTGACGCTCTGCTAGTTGCAGCAGGTTCTGGCCCGCTGACCTTGGGGCAACCGGATAGCGCAGGGGTGACGCCTGGAGCGGTGCAAGACACCCTCGTCCTACCATTTAATGACGAGGATGCGGTTCGATCCTGCCTAAAAAAATACGGAGCGGAGATTGCGGCTGTTTTATTAGAACCGATTCCTGCAAATGTTGGCCTTATTTTGCCCGAGGAGCGTTTTCTTTCCTTCCTACGCACGGAAACGAAAGCCTGCGGTGCCCTCCTGATTTTCGATGAGGTGATGACTGGATTCCGTTTGGGATTGGCTGGGGCGCAGGGTCTATTTGGAGTCCGACCAGATTTGACGGCGTTTGGCAAAGTGATTGGAGGGGGAATGCCTGTGGGGGCCTTTGGTGGTCGGGCGGAAATTATGGATTATCTGGCTCCTGACGGTCCGGTTTATCAGGCGGGTACATTATCAGGAAATCCGATGGCGATGGCGGCGGGGTTAGCCCAATTGAAGGTGCTGGAGCGTGGCGGAGTCTACGAGAAGCTAGAAGCAACCGGCTCGGCGGTTGAGGCAATCTTTATGGATGAGTTACGCAAGGCTGGGTTGCAGTACCCGTGGGCGAGAATTGGGTCGATGTTCTGCCTCTTTTTCAGGGAGGAGGGAGGAAGGGTGCGTAATTTAACCGACGCAAAAACCTGTTCGCGTGAGGGATATGCGAAGTTCTTTCATACTTTGCTGAATTGCGGGGTTTATTTTCCGCCGTCCCAGTATGAAAGCTGTTTTATTTCCTCGATGCATGATGCGGTTGACTTAGAGATTACCCAGCGAGCAGTGGCTCAAGCCCTGCGTGCCAAGGCTTGAGGCCAAGGGCGACTCAAGGCAAGGTAGTTCGATGTCCTCTTTGGGAACGCAGTTTAGCGACTACTTTGATGCCCAAGGGCAAGGGCATGAGGAACTTTTCTCTGGGGTAAAACATATTTGGGAAGTGTTGCCCAAAATTGCCGGTTACTTAAAAAAGAACTTACCCAAGGGATCGAAAGGGAAGCTTTTGGGATCGCCGGTGATTGGTGACAATGTGTTTCTGGGCGAAGGCACGGTGGTTGAGCCTGGCGCCTATATTCAAGGACCAGCTTGGATTGGGGCCAATTGTCAGATCCGTCATGGGGCTTATCTCCGGGAAAACGTCATTGCGGGGGACGGATGTGTTTTGGGTAATAGTTCCGAATTTAAAAACTGTGTTCTTTTAGCTGGGGCGCACGCGCCGCACTTTAATTACGTGGGCGATTCTTTGGTGGGAAGGGATGTAAATTTGGGGGCGGGGGTGATTCTCTCGAACTATCGACTCGACGGAATGCCCATCCGGGTGCGTCTTGCGGGGAAAGTTTACGAAACGGGTTTGCGGAAATTTGGGGCAATTATCGGAGATGGCGCGGCGATTGGTTGTAACAGTGTTTTAAATCCAGGAAGCCTAGTTCTAAAAAATGCGCGGGTTCTTCCCGGAACGATTTTGTCGGGTGCGAAGTAGGGTAACGGTCTAGGCGTAGGGAGCGCCGACAAAACTGTGAAAGGGGGCGGGGGTGAAGGCGCGTTCGATCAGACCACTGAAGATGGCGGGAACGGCGTCGGCCGTTTGGGAGTGAAGATCGTGGAGGAGAATAATCGATCCAGGCTGCGAAGCTGAGAGGACGCGTGAGGCGATAGCACTGGCTCCTGGTTGGGACCAATCTTTAGGATCAACCGACCAGTAGGCTACGCCGAGACCGTGCTTGGCAGCGATGGATCCTTGTTCACGGCGGAAGGCGCCGTAGGGAGGACGGAACCAGACAGGGGTAACTCCAGTGGCACGGATGATGGCTTCTTGGGTTTTTGATAACTGTTGATCGACGGCACTATCGGACATACCTGCGAGACGGGGATGAGTGTAGGTGTGATTAGCCACATCATGGCCCTCTTCAACGATGCGACGGGTGAGGGCGGGGGAGGCATCCACTTTCGATCCAATAAGAAAAAAAGTGGCATGAAGATTGTATTTGGAGAGATCTGCCAGCACGCGCTCAGTGACTCCTGGGGTGGGGCCGTCATCAAAGGTGAGGGCGAGGCGGTTGCCGAATCCTGGCCCACTATTGATGAAGTGGGGATTTACCTCCGATTCTCCCTCTATGGTATTGGGACCATTCTGGGCAAAGGAGGGGGTAGCCAAACCTGCCCCAGCGAGGGTGAGCAGGCGAAGAAAGTCGTTCCGTCTCATTAGTTTTCATTTTATCACTAAAAGAGGCATGCTCCAAGGCTGTTTACATGAAGATCTGTGACCTAACCCAAGTGTACTCCCCGATGGGAGGTGGGGTTCGCTCATATCTAATGGCCAAAAGGGCTTATATTCGGAAGCACACGGACTACGAGCATCTGCTGATTGTGCCTGGAGAAAGGACGGAGCAGGTGGAAGGTGGTCGTACGCAAATTTGGACGGTGCGAGGCCCCTTAGTTAACGCAACTTCGCGCTACCGCTGGATGCTCGATCTGCCTGCGCTCCTCCGCATTCTCTATCAGGAGAAGCCCCAGATTGTGGAAGCGGGAGATCCTTATCATGCCGCTCTTGTAGCTCGGAATTGGTCGAATCGAAGGGGTTCAAGGTTTTATATGTTTTACCACTCCCACTTTCCGGATGCCCTTCTGCGGACAGTTTTAAAATTTGCGGGGAACTGGGCGAGGGCGGTGACGGAGCAGTTGGCGGGAGATTATCTGCGTAATCTCGCCCAAACTGGAAAGGGAGTTTTTGTGGCAAGTCGTCACCTTATCGGGGTTCTGCGAAACTGGGGCATCCCGCGTCTGCTCCACTTGCCCTTAGGAGTTGATACCCAGATATTTCATCCGGTAAGCAATGAGCGACGATCTGAATTACGTGAAAAGCTAGGGATAGCCAATGATGTGCTACTGGTTTTATACGTGGGCCGTTTCTCGCCCGATAAAGATACGGCACTTCTTTTGCGCACGTGGAAAAAAATGGAGGAAAACTCTAATTTACCCTGGATGGGGGTTATGGTGGGTGAAGGTCAGATGAAAGGAGTGGTCGACGGGTACATTCGAAATCATCCGAAAGTGAAAAGAATACCCTATTTACAAAAGACGGAGGATCTCGCGGAGTGGTATCAAGCGGCAGATCTTTTAATTCATCCAGGCCGATGGGAGACCTTTGGGCTGGTTTTGCTGGAAGCTCAAGCGTGCGGCCTACCAGTGATTGCTTTCCGCGGAGGTGCGATGGATGAGCAGGCATCCGATGTAGTGGATTGGCCCACCGAAAGGGGATCCAGTGCCCTGAGCGCTGCGGTTCTGCGAAAGCTAGTATCATTGGGCGATGCGGAGCGGACAAGGGTGGCCAAATTTGTTGCGGACAACTTTAGCTGGGATAAAACCTTCTCTCGGCAGATTAAGATTTATGAATCCTGAATCTCAGCCCAAGCCTACCGTGCGACCCTATCAGGCGCGCGATCGGCAGGCGGTTCGGCGGATATGTGCAGACACTGGATTCTTGGGAAATCCCATCGATCCGCTTTTTGAGGATCGAGAGCTTTTCGCTGATTTCTTAACCGCCCCCTACACAGATGCGGAACCGGAGAACGCCTTCGTCTTGGAAAATACCAAAGGGGAAATCCTTGGTTTTATTATGGGATCACGCAGTGCCAAGACCCATCAGGCCTATCTCCTGCGACATATTTGCGGATGGGTGTTGCGGGCTTTAAGGGGTCTGTTGTGGAGCTATCGATCGGAGAGTCGCCGCTATCTCTGGTGGTTGCTTTTTCGGGGGAGAAAAGAGACTCCGGGCACTCCTCCTCATGGAGTGCATTTTCATATCAACCTGCTTCCTGAAGTGCGCGGAGGTGCGGTTGGACTGCTTCTCTTTGAGACATTTCTAGATCGGATGGCGGAACTTGGGGAAACTTGCGTCTTTGGGCAGGTGGTAGTCAAAGGAGATAGGCGTACCGAGAGGATGTTTGGGCGTTACGGCTTCACGATTACTGAAAGGAAAGAAGTCACCAAATTCCGAGAGCAGCATAAGGAGCCAGTCTTTCTTTGCACCTTGGTTCAGGTGCGCAGAAGGGGAGCAAAGTTTCGTAAGCCCGCACCACCGATGGGGGAAAAGCGGTTACTTCTTTCTCTGCACGACCTTCATTCAGGCAGTCGAAGCCAACTGGAAGAGCAGATGGAGTTTTGCCTGCACCGCTGCCCAGGTCATGCCTCGGTCCTGGTGGTTCCCGATTATCATCACGGCGGGTCGATTGAGTCGTCAGAGGAGTGTTTGAATCTATTGCGAGGGTGGCAGGACGAAGGGCACGATCTCGCAATTCACGGCTACTATCACGACCGACAAGACCGACCTGCTGGCTCTTGGTGGTGGACAAAAATCTATACGAGTGGCGAAGCTGAGTTTATCGATCTGTCGCAGCGAGAAGCGATGGAGCGTGTGGACCGAGCGACGGCAATTTGGCATCGACAGGGTTGGAAGACCGCAGGTTTTGTTGCGCCCGCATGGCTTTATCCTGAATCGTTGGAAAAGAGTCTGGCGGAGCGAGGGTTTGCCTACACCTGTCGGCTAAGGGAAGTGATCAATCTCACCAGTGGTCAGCGGGATCAAGCGTGGGCTGGTACCTACAGTCTCCGATCTGGCTGGCGTAAGGTAGCGGCGCGAGGGTGGCACCCGATATGGAAGGCAATCTGGGCAGGGGAGAAGGTAGTGCGGTTGAGTCTTCACCCTCACGACTTAGAAACACCCTTTGTGCGGCGACAGGTCGGCGTTTTGCTCGAAGAGTTGGGGCGTCGTGGCTATCGTAGCTGTTCCTACGCCGAACATGTCCAAAGCTGATCTTCATCTCCACTCCCGATATTCCGACCGTCCCTCTGAATGGATCTTACGGAAGCTGGGCATACCCGACAGTCTCTCTCAACCCCGTAAGCTCTATGAGATGCTACGGCAATCCGGACACGACTTTGTTACCCTCACTGATCACAACACCTTAGGAGCGGCTCGTGAGCTGAGGGGGCTCGATGGATTTATTCCAGGGATCGAGATCACCACTTATTTTCCTGAGGACCATTGTAAGATTCATCTCTTAGCCTGGAATCTCGATGATGGCCAATTTGCGGAGATCGAGAAGCTACGTCCCAACCTCTATGACCTTGCGAAGTTTCTCCATCGGGAAAAGATTATCCACGCAGTCGCTCATCCTTTGCTCAATCTCGATGGGAAAATGCGGCCGGAGCATTTCGAAAAGCTGATACTGCTTTTTCAGGTATTTGAAAGTAAGAATGGCCTACGCTCCCCGCTTGGCCAAGAGATAGCGACTGCTTGTCTGCTCGCTTTAACCCAAGCCAAGGTGGAGGAGCTTTCTCGGCGCCACGGTTTGACTCCGCTGAGCCCGGAGCCTTGGCGCAAATCTTTCATGGGCGGATCGAACGATCATAGCGGCTTGTATGCTGGCAGAGTTTGGACGGAGGTTGCTGGAGCGAAGGATGCGGAGTCATTTCTACGAGGAGTAGCGGAGGGTAAGGGGATTGTTCATGGAAGCGGTGGGGATCCTGCCCGTCTGGTTAACGGGCTTTTTCATATTATTTTCGACTTTCTTCGTGAAAAGGTTGGACATAAAGCGCCACGTGGGTCGGCTCTTATTTTAGGGATCGTGAATCGTTTTCTCGCAGGACAAAACCCTCTGGAGATTAGTTTCTTGGATAAAGCCCGCTATGCGGTGGAGATGGTTACGAGCGGGAAGATTCTGGAATTCTGGCGATCGCCTGAGGGCGGGTTAAATAAGGA
>CAMCNF010000043.1 GCA_945876115.1 Verrucomicrobia subdivision 6 bacterium
AACCGTCAAAACGTAATGGCCGCCCGCGACATTCTAGATGGAATTTACGGATCTGGCTCCACCCAGTCCTCCCGCTCCGTCTTTTGGCCCTGCGAACGTGTTCTCGACAACGCCTCCCTGGAACAAATTCGACAAATCGGATTCCCCTACACCTTTGCCGATCAAGGAAGACACCTCCATAAATGGTTCGGACGCACCTCAGCTCTGGGCGATGACGGCTACCGAATCAATCAAGTCAATGGCATGAGGATCATTCCGATCGACGATTCAGCCTCCGAATATCTCGCCCAAACCTATGATAGCGGAACCGCCATCGCCATCCGCCAACTCCTCTCCCGCCGCGCCCGTAGTGGCATTGGAGACCAATTGGTCACCCTCAGCCGCGATCTCGCGGACTTTTCTAATGAGACCGCCCTCTCCGCTTACGAAACCAATGTAAAATGGCTCGTTCATCGCCCTTGGATCAAGCTCGTCACCGCCACCGATATCGCCACTGGACGCGCTTCCTTTTTAGACGGCGCCAACCTCACTCAGACCACCTGGGGTACCGTCAATCAGGGCACCAACAAACTTCTCACCACCACCGCCAAAGACTGGGTCGATCACGCCTCCCAAGAAAATTACGACAACTGGTACAATGGCTCCTCCTTCGAATCGGGATTGATAAATAAAATTTTCGCTCTTCGTGGCACGACCCCCGTTCCTTTCCCCTTTGGCCAACCAGGCACTGCCAACACCATCAGTGATCGGGTTTGCTCCGCCATCTCAGCTATCGAAGATAGCCAGCCCCTCGCCTCACTTAGCCGTGCCACCTTGGGTGCATCCCTCTTCCAGACCGCTTTCCACACCACATCCAACAACGACCTCAGTAAATTTAGTACGGGCGACTATATGAATCCCGACACCGGCACAGGACAAACCCTCGCCGATTTTGCTAAGTTCTCCCAAGCCCAAACCCGCCAAGCCGGCCTCTACGCTCGCGTCCAACAGTGGGCCAACACTGCCTCCTCCACCACGCTCGGTTCAGCCACCGAGGATATGGATCTCGATGGCGAGAATGAATACCTCCTTTATAACTCCCGCATCTTCGCCATCTGGGAACGTCAGGGAGGTCGCATGACTGCGGCCTGGATGCGTGATCCGTCCACTCAGAAGGTCTGGCAAGTCGCCGGCAATCTGGCCTCCTACAGTGGAACGGAAACGGAGGACGAAGGCGCCAGCAATCTCGTCGCAGGTACTAGTACGATCGCCACCTACCGCACCAGCGGTTTCAAAGACTGGTGGGTTGTCACCGCTGGCATCGGCAACAACAGCCACGTCAACTCCCTCTACACTGTTGCCGCTACCACCGATGGCTCGACCGGTTGGGTCATGAACAGCCAAGATGGCATCACCAAAACCATCCGTCTCTCCTCCGCATCCGTCGATCGCCTCACCGCCACCTACGAACTATCAGGTGTCGGCTCAATTTATGTCCGCTTTGGACTCTCTCCCAACCTCTACGATCTTATGCTTCGCGGACAGGCAGGTCTAACCACCACTCTCCCCTCTCCTCAGCGCCTCAATCTGGCCAATACCTCCCCCTCCGCCACCGTCCGTGCCTTCCTCGAGGTCTCGGGAACGGGAGCCACCATCAATTCCATCGCCACCGATACCGATAGCTCAGCCTCCTTCAGCTCGATCAACATGCGCAACCAAGCCCAAACCCAACAGGTGGAAATCGCCCTCGTCGGAGATGGCCCCCACATCGTCAACCTCGGCTTCGACCAAGGAATCGACAACCCCGACACCGATAGCGACGGCCTGCCCGATGATTGGGAAAACACCAACTTTGGCAACTTAGGCCAACTCGCCAATGGCGACCCCGACAACGATCGACTGACCAATCTTCAGGAATATGCCCTCGGCTCCAATCCTAACTCTGCTTCCAGCGGAATGCCCACCGTGGGAGTCAGCGGAACTACCGCCTCTGGATTCACCATCACCTTCCCCACCGTGGCAGGTCGCACCTATCAAGTTCTCGGCGCCGAAAGCTTAACCTCCTCTTGGACCAATATCGGATCGTCGATCTCAGGAGACGGCAGCCAGAAATCGGTTACCGACCCCTTACCCAACGCCCCAAGCCGCAAATTCTACAAAGTCCAAATCTCCTCCCCATGAACAGTTCCATCAAAGACATCAGGCAAAACGGAGAAACTTATATTAAAATAAGTTATTCTATGAAAAGCCTTTGCTTAAAAGTTGCTCTTCTTTTAATCAGCGCTTCATTTCCCGCTTTTGCTCAGCTTGCCAACGTCTGGCACGTCGCTGATCAAACAAGACCCAGCGCTGTTTATCCTTCCTCAATGCGGGATCCTCTCAACCCCAATTCAAGTGTCTCGGTCACATTTTATCAAGGGGTCTACAAGGCAGCATCAAGTGGCAATAATCAAACAGGGGGGACGTTCTACTACAGTGTGGGCGGAGGAAGCTGGCAAACTACCACTTTGAATTGGCATGCTAATGAAGCTGGAAATGCCTCAGGCTTTGTTCAGATCTGGAAAAGCGTGGTCACCATGCCGGCCTCCGCAGGAACCCTTTTCGAATACTACTTTGCGACGACTTTCGACGCCCCTTATACCACTCCCACCTTCATCTATTCCAATAGTGGAACCGCCACCACTGCCATCCAGTCCACCGCCCAATCCAGTCCTTTCTCCTTCACTCCTACCGCGCCGGTAGCCGCCACCACTTTTACCGTCTCCTCTGCAACCACCGGCACTCTCACAGCCGACTACACCACCTCCAAGTTATATGCGGACGAACAAAAGGGAGACTCTATTCCCATCACCATCTCCTTCTCTCCAGGCGTCGCCACCACCGAAGTCGAACTCTGGACCAATCTAAACAACCGAGATCGCGCAGGCCTCGATGCCGACGGTGACGGAATCCATGACGGCATCCTTCCTCCGGCCGCTCCAGAAACAAAGCCGGACGGATACACCTCAGGCCCCTACCCAGCTAACGGATACTTCCAAGCCATCCCTCTCACCGGTTCAGGAGGCACTTACACCACCACTCTCAATGCCACGAAAACCGGCGCCTACCGCCTTACGGGTCGTTATAAAATCACCGGACAGAATACTTGGACCTGGTTCAGCGGGCGCGACCACTGCATCACCGTAGCCCCCATACTTGCCCGGAACATGAACGTGTATGAAATTAACGTCTTTAATGTTAACGCCACTGGGCCCTCCTTCGCCCAGCGTTCGACACTGGAATCCCTGTCCAATACCAGCAACGATCGGGTCAATCTAGCCTCCCTCCGCAACATGGGCATCAACACCCTTTGGTTCCAGCCCATTCATCCCAACGGAGTTGAAGGACGCGAAATCTTCAACGGAGCGGCCTACGATCCGGGTTCGCCTTACGCCGTGAAAAACTTTTTTGAAGTCAATGAACTGATGACTGCCGCTTACAGCGAAAGCAGTTCCACCAGTGTCAATCGAACAGCTTCCATGCAGGCCTTCTCCAATTTCGTAGCGGATGCCGATGCCAAGGGAATGAATGTCATGCTGGACGCCCCCTTCAACCACACCGCCTGGGACTGTGAAGTTTCCTCGCAAGGGCTATCCTTGTTTTCCGAGGCCGGCCTGAACACGACCAGCTGGAGCGCCACGGATAAAATCAAGGATCGGGAAGTCCGTTTTTACTCTTCCAACGGTGCTGCTGGCACCGCTTACTCCGTTCCCGCTGATAGCGCGAGCGACATTGCTTTAGCCCCCGACCGCAACGATTTCGGAAAATGGGCGGACGTTAAGGACGTCTTCTTCGGTCGCTACACCACCCTAGTCACAGGTTTCCCCACCGCGGATTCCAGTCGCGCCACCGTGGCTTTAGAAACCGACCAAATGACCTGGGATGATCTTAAAGGTGCCGCCGGCTCTAATGGAGCCGTCACCCGATCCGTCTGGAAATATTTTGCCCGATACGTTCCCTACTGGCTCGAAAAAACCGGCCTCCCAGCTGGCAGTTCCAAAGCGGATCAAGCGTTCAAGGGGATCGACGGCCTGCGTGCCGACTTTGGCCAAGGCATGCCACCCCAGTTCTGGGAATATGTCATCAACGTCGCTCGCTCGCACAAATGGAGCTTTGTTTTCATGACCGAATCCCTCGACGGTGGAGCCGTCACCTACCGCTCCAACCGCCACATTGAAACCCTGAACGAGAACATCGTCTTCCCCTTGCAGACGGCGACCACCACCACGGCCTATCGGGACATTTTCGAGACCCGTCGCACTTCCTACGGGCAAGGACTCGTTCTTTTAAACAACTCCTCCCACGATGAAGCTGGTTATTCCGACCCTTGGGAGGCCTTTATCCGCTACGCTGTAGGAAGCACGATGGATGGAGCACCCATGGTTATGTACGGCCAGGAAATCGGGACCGCGGCTTCGCTTAGCTTTGATAAATACGAAGTTAATTTCGGAAAAAGTATTCCCCACTTCAAGGCATGGAACTCCATGCAACCCCAGTGGACCGCTTGGGGCTTGAACTCACTCGGGGTTCAGAATCTGAAACCCGCCTACGCTGGAGTCGGTTTGGCGCGGGAATTCAGCCCCGCCCTCCGCTCTTCAAGTCGCTGGTTCCTGAATCCCTCCGGAACCACCACCGCCGATCCTAAGATCTTCGCGGTGGCCAAATACGAGGAGGCCAACGCCTCCCCCGCCACCAAGGATGTTGTTTTCGGCTTCGTAAATTTAGACCGTACCACTGCCCGCCAAAATACCTTTGGTATTCCTTCGGGACTCGGGACCCTGCTGGGCATCAAGGCCAATCGAACCTACAACGTTCGCAACATCGCCGCCTATCTAGGACCTAATAGAGAATACTCAACTCGCCGCGATTCTCTCCTCTGGGAAGCGGCCGGACGAACGGGTGCAAGCATTCTCGCAGACGGCATCTTCATCGGAATGAAATCAATCCCTTCCACCGATGGCGCTTGGGGCACCGCTCCCTTCGAAGCCCAGTACCTAAAACTCTACGACGTCACAGCCCCACCCGCCGTCAACGTAGCTCCCACGATCTCCTCCTCCACTACCGCGAACGGCACCACCACCGTAAGTTGGAGCGCTGTGACCGACCCAGAAGGTCTAACTCCTACTTACCGGGTTACGGCCAGCAACGGATCCACTGTCGAGACGACCTCAACCTCAGTTTCATTCCCAGTATCGACCCCCGGCACCTACACCTTCACCGTCACTGCCCTCAATCCTAACGACACATCAAAAATATCCACAGCCTCCAGCCCCAGCCCCTCCGTTCGCTCCCTCGCTGCTACTGGCGACGAGGACAACGACGGTCAGACCAATGCCGATGAGCTAATTGCAGGAACCGACCCCCTCAACCCCAACTCCCGCTTCGCGATTGAAACCATCCTCGCCAGCTCCAGCGGATTCACTCTTACTTGGACTCCCGTCCCTGGAAAAACCTACACCGTCGAAGCCCGCGAAGATCTCTCCAGCGGAACTTGGGTCCCCGTTGCCACTGGCCTGACCAACGGCACCTACACCGATTCCGTAATCTCTCCCTTCCGCAAATTCTATCGCCTCAAAGTCCAGTAACCCCGACTCACACTGCCCATCTTCCAACTCCTCTTTTTTATTTTTTAGGAGATAATCCCCCTATGAAATCAGGCCAGCCTACGACTCAAATCGCCTCCTCCTTCCTCTCCATCTGGAATATGTCGTTCGGCTTCTTTGGCATCCAGTTCGGTTGGGGCCTCCAAATGGGCAACATGAGCTCGATCTACGAATACCTCGGCGCTTCCGAATCCGCCCTCCCCCTCCTCTGGCTCGCCGCCCCCATCACTGGCCTGATCATCCAACCCATCATCGGCCACTTCAGCGATCGTACCTGGCACCCCATCCTCGGCCGTCGCCGACCCTACTTCCTCGTTGGAGCCATCCTCGCCTCCCTCGCCCTCTTCCTCATGCCTCGCTCCAGCGCCCTCTGGATGGCCGCAGGTCTCCTCTGGATCCTCGATGCATCCGTCAATGTCAGCATGGAACCCTTCCGCGCCTTTGTCGCCGACCTCCTTCCCGAACGCCAACGCACTGTCGGCTTTGCCATGCAGAGCGTCTTCATCGGCGCAGGAGCCGTCCTCGCCTCCAAACTCCCTGGCTGGCTCCACTCCCAATTCGGAATCACCTCCACCTCTTCTCCCGACCATCCCATCCCCCAAACCGTCCACCTCGCCTTCACCATCGGAGCCGTCGTCTTTCTCCTCAGCGTTCTCTGGACTGTCGTGACCACAAAAGAGACACCCCCCACCGATCTCAACGAATTTAAAAAACTCCAAAACGAAGGTATGGGTGAAATCGCCACCGCGATCCGATCTATGCCCGGCACCATGCGCCAACTCGCCTCAGTTCAATTCTTCACCTGGATGGCCCTCTTCTGTATGTGGATCTTCTTTCCTGTCGCCGTCGCTCGCGATCTTCTCGGAGCCACTGGCCCACAAGATCCTCTTTATCCTCAAGGCATCACCATGGCGAACGACTCCTTTGCCATCTATAACCTCGTCGCCTTCTTCGCCGCCATGGCCTTTCTTTATCTGGGGCGTAAGTTTTCTGCCCGCGCGATCCACACCGTATCCCTTCTCCTCGGAGGTATTGGCCTAGCCACCGTCGGACTCCTTCCTCGGGGCGACAACCTCTCCCTTCTCCTAGGAATCTGCTTTGCCGGAGTCGGCATCGCTTGGGCCTCCATTCTCTCCATGCCTTATGCCATGCTCTCCGCTTCTATCCCCTCATCCAAAATGGGTGTCTACATGGGAATCTTTAATCTCTTCATCGTTCTTCCCCAAATTCTCATCGCCGTCATCGTTAGCCGTGCCATGGAGTTCTTCCCTCAAATCCATCGGATGAACGTCGTCACCTTCGGCGGAACATGCCTCATCCTCGCCGCCATCCTCACCCTCCGTATTCACCACGACTAAATACTCCCCGCTCGGTTTAAGACAGATCCGCTTATTCCTGCCCACCTAAACTCTCCGCTCGGTGTCAGACAGATTCGCTCAAGCCTGCCCACCCAAACTTCCCGTCCGGTTTCACACAGATTCGCTCAATCCTGCCCACTCAAACTCCCCGCTCGGTGTCAGACAGATTCGTTCAATCCTCTCCCACCCAAACCTCATCCACCGAACACAGTGTCTGACACCAGAACCCATCACTACTTAACCCAAACTCTTCGCTCGGTGTCAGACAGATTCGTTCAATCCTCTCCCACCCAAGCCTCACCCACCGAACACAGTGTCTGACACCAGAACCCAGAACTCAAAGCCCAACCCTACACCAGAACCCATCACTACTTCACCCAAACTCCCCGCTCGGTATCACACAGATTCGCTCAATCCTGCCCACCCAAACTCTTCGCTCGGTGTCAGACAGATTCGTTCAATCCTCTCCCACCCAAGCCTCACCCACCGAACACAGTGTCTGACACCAGAACCCAGTACCCAAAAGACCAGAACCCAGTACCAAAAACACCATAACCCAAAGCCCAACCCGACACCAAAACCCAAAACCCAAAACCCCCCACCAAGGTTTAAATTATTCAAGACCTGCCCTTAAAACAAAAAGAAATCGCTTATGCGCTCTTACGAATCCGTCGCAATACCAGCAACCCAGCGACACCTAATCCCATCAACATTCCTGTGGAGGGCTCTGGCACAGTTTGGAAAGTCATGTTTCCACCTGATGTTGATTGAGTTGTCACAGTACTTGTTCCTCCATTATATTGATTAAAAGTCCAGTCAATTGTCCAATCAAGGGAACGAGTTATGGGGCTACCTGACCCCTGAAGGCCGGCTAACAAATTAATTGCGGTAGGGGTGGCTCCAAGATCCCAGGAACGGTCATTTCCGCTCACACTCGATTGCCTCATAGTAACCTGAGATAAGAGTGAGGAATCTCGATAGATTTTAAATACTGCCGTGCTTGAACCATCCAGCCAATTATTGTTAGTGGTAGCTCCTGCAGGCTGACTGCCCCCACTGTAAGCATAATTTGTAAAAAAGAAGTTATTAAGCGTGAGGGTATCGCTGGATTGCGCCAAATCAAGGAGGCCGAGGTTCGCTGCAGCCCATCTTGTATTACTGCCTCCCCCTACAGTCGAAAAGTAAGAGGCAGCTCCTCCTCTAAGACTTAATAGGGACGTTGATTCGGTAACGCCGATATCTGCATGCAAGTCTGATGAAATTATAGAGCTACAAATTACTACTCCGAACATTTTGATTAGGCTTTTCATACTTTTTCTCCTTGGATTAACATTTTTTGATTTATCCTTACTCAAGCAAAGTACTCTACAGGCATGATTCCCGCAAGTGCCTGTTTTGTTGAACAGTTTAAACGTAGTTCCTTAAGTTTTCTCCTGCCAGTAGACTTTGTCGCGCTGGACCTTTCAGATCGGGTTTCGCGGCGCCCAGGTGGGTTTTGCGCAAGAATGGTTCTCCAATCATAATTCACTATCCATTCGTTATTTAGATCCCGTTTGCAGGACGAAAAATTCACTGTCATTTCATGCTAACCCTGGTGCATAGGAGAAGGCGCATCAACCAAATTTCAAACCTAAACCCTAACCTTGCCCAAGTCTGGGCTTGCCCCCCTTAAAACAAAAAACCCCCCGACCGAGTCGGAGGGTTTTTTGGTGATAAAGTAAGCTTTAGGCGATCTTACAGAAACGGCGGACTATGAATAAACCAGCAACACCCAAGCCCATCAACATCCCAGTAGAGGGTTCAGGGACAACTGTAAAAGTTGTTGAGGAAGCATTGGCTAGGTTAGGGCCGTTACCTGCACCAGCCTGCAATCCCACGGCGTCATAAGTGTGTCCCAGGACGGTTGCAGTACCAGTCCACGAATTGTAGGTAACATCGAAGTAGTATTTAAAACTGTAAGTTCCAGCGGAGAGTCCTGAGATTAGATTACGATTTAAGGAACCGATATTCCACTCCTGAACGTTACCAGAAACTGTGTTCGCCGCTTGGATATACTGCCAAGAATCCGCACCTCCCGTAGGAGTGATAGAATAGTTCAAACCTACTTGATGGCTGGTGGGTATCCAGTTGTCATTAGAACCACCGCCATCTGGTGTGACTCCACCATTCCAGTGATTCGTCTTGAGAAACACACGATCGAGCAAGAGTGAGTTACCAGCGCCTGGATCGAATGAGGTAGCGCCAAACCCATCAACCGAAAGTCTAGGATTGTAAAATGCACCCCAATCTGCGCGATCACCCTGACGATATGCGTCAACACCATTCACTTTGAAAACCATAAGTGTTTCTACAATTTGTACCGCACCGTTTCCGATAGAAACTAATCCAATGGCGAGAATCCCAGCCATGAGTTTGAATGTTTTTTTCATAATTTTAATCTCCTTCTCTGTTGATTTGTGACTGCTGGTTTTTTTAATCCTATTTTTAATTTTATAATAATTTGCTTACTCATGGAAAATACAGTTTTACGATATTAATTTCAATGGCCTGTTTTGTGGAACAGTTTAAATAGCCGGTTTCTACTTGGTAAGCCTTTGCGGAACTGTTTAATTTAGCTTTGTCCTATGAAGTCCCTCAGTATGGCCGACCTTGCTCAAGCCGCTGGCGTCGGCAAAGCCACCGTATCCCTCGCCCTTCGTAACGATCCCCGTATCCGCGAATCCACCCGACGCCGAATCCAAGCGCTCGCCAAGAAAATGGGCTACCGCGCCAATCCCATGGTCGCCCTCGTCATGGGTCAACTTCGCTCCAGCTCCAACACCAAGTTCCGCGGCTCCTTCGCCCTCATCGGCCTCCAGATCACCAAAGCTCTCGCCGAACAAAATCACACCTTTCGCTCTCTCCTTCACGGATTCGAAAATCGCGCGACCACACTCGGCTATCAGGTCGATCCCTTCTGGGCAGATGATCCTCTTCTCCAGGGAAACCCCAAACTGCCCGACGTCCTCCAAGCCCGCGGCATCCAAGGAGTCGCTTTTCTCGGACTCCCGCCCAAAGCCACTCTCCCCAGCTGGACCGACCCCATCATAGCCCACCAGACATCCGTCGTCCTCGGTACCCGCCCTTCCTCACCCGCCATCCACTGCTCCTCCAACGACCAGTACTCCACCTCCTTCGATGCCGTTCGCCAACTCCACGCCCTAGGAAAAAAACGCCCAGGCCTCGTTATCTCCTCTGCCATCGATGCCATCCTCTACGGTCGCTTCTCCGCCGCCTTCCTCCAATCTCAAACCACCACCGGCGAACCCCTCTCCAAAATCGCCGAACGCATCTGGTGGTTTCAACCTGGAGATCAATCCTCCTTTCTCGAATGGATCGCCAGCACCAAACCCGACTCCCTTCTCACCACCCACCTCGAAATCGCTCCATGGCTCAATAACTCAAAAACTCCCCCACCCGCCCTCGCCCACCTTGATTGGGATCCCTCCATGACCGGATGGGCGGGCATGAACCAGAACAATGAAACCGTCGGCGCCAACGCCGTCGATCTCCTCTCCTCCCACCTGATGCGAGGAGAACACGGACTTCCCCTCTCCGCCAAAGTCCTCCAGGTCGAAAGCCGATGGGTCGACGGCGATTCACTCCACCCAAAAACTTTTTTTGCTCAAAAATAAACCTTACCCCATGAAATATCGCGCAGGTCTTCCAGTAACCTCACTTCTCTGCTTCTTTTTCTTTTCCCTACTCCTCGATTCCTCCGCCCGCTCAGCCAACGAACTTCCCCAGCTCGGCTGGATTCCTATCCAATGTATCTCCTCCGATAAGCCGACCACACTCGACCTCACCCGCTGGTTCTCCCTCCGCCCCGACGATAAGATCGAACTCACCCCACCCGCATCTCTCTCCGCCAAACTCGATCTCTTCACTCGCCAACTCCAAATTCAAACTCAACCCGGATTTTCTGGCCTGATCGACATCTCTCTACAGGTCGTCCCCTCCAAAGGAGAACCCCTCTCAGGAATTCTCACTCTCTCTGTTCCCTCTACTCCCACCCACCGCTTCACCTTCACAGGCAAAGGCTCAGAAAAATCAGTCTCCGTTGCAGGCGCCTTCAACGGCTGGAATCCCTCCTACCATCCCCTCTCTCGCGAAAAAGGAAACCTCTGGTCTCTATCCCTACCACTCTCCCCAGGTCCCCAAGCCTACAAGTTCGTCGTGGACGGCGATTGGCGCCTCGACCCCTCCCACTCCCTCACCCTGGCCGATGGTACAGGGGATAAAAATTCCCTCGTCAAGATTCCTGATCACGAAACCTCCCCCACTTTCCTCTACGCAGAATCTCACAAGCCAGGCCTCCTCACCTTCCTCTCCGCCCCCGCAGGATGGAAAGCCTCCTCCCTCTCTTGCGTCGCCGAACTCCCCAACGGCACCTCCCGCCTCATCCCCGCCACCTCTCCCGCCCCTGGCCGCTGGGAAATCGATACCTCCTCTCTTCCTCCCGACTCTTGGATCCGCCTCGCCGCCGTGGGTCAGGACGGCACTCTCGCCCGACCTGCCCGTGCCCGCATCACCACCGAAACCAAGACCGATGCCAACCGTCTCGATCACATCATCTACTTCGCCTTCATCGATCGGATGGTCGATGGAGATCCAAAAAATAATCCTTCCGCCGATACAAAAGTTGAAAAACCTGCCCAGTACCTTGGCGGCGATCTCATCGGTCTGCGCCAACTGATCGAAGACGGTTACTTCGAAAAGCTCGGCGTCAACACTCTCTGGCTCTCCCCCGTCAACCAGAACCCACCCCAATCCTTCCAAGAGTATCTTCCCCCAGGCCGCTGGTATACGGGCTACCACGGCTACTGGCCTCTCTCCTCCACCGAGGTGGAACCTCGCTTCGGCGGCAACGAAGCACTGCTCGCTTTTACCGAATCCGCCCGCCAGCACGGTCTCCGCGTCCTCCTCGATCTAGTTCTCGCCCACGTTCATCAGGATAATCCTGTTTACAAGAATCATCCCGACTGGTTCGGCTCTCTTACTCTCCCAGATGGAACGAAAAATCTCCGCAAATGGGATGCCGAGACCCAGTTCACCACCTGGTTCGAACCGTTCCTCCCCCGATTTAACTACGACCAGTCCGCCGCCTCTCAGTTTCTCATCTCCAACGCTGTCGATTGGGTCAAACGATTCAATCTCGACGGCTTCCGTCTCGATGCCGTCAAACACATTCCCCAAAAATTCTGGTCGGCATTTCGCTCTGGCCTTCGCTCCGATCTTCCCGTCGCTTCCGACCCATCCTTCTACCTTGTTGGAGAAACTTTTATGAGTCGGGAAGGAATCGCTAGCTTCGTCGGTCCTGCCAAACTGGATGGCCAGTTCGATTTCCCGCTCTACGACACCCTGCTTTCCACTTTCGCATTGGGCTCCACCGGCTTTTCCGAACTGGAAGCCGCCGTGACCGATTCTGAGCGCGTCTACGGTCTTGAAACCGCCATGTCTCCCCTCCTTGGCAATCACGATAAACCCAGATTCCT
>CAMCNF010000044.1 GCA_945876115.1 Verrucomicrobia subdivision 6 bacterium
AAGCGGGGGAAACTTGCCTCGCGACTAAAAATAGCGCAGAGCCAAGGGGTGAATTCTTCCGAATTTGTAAGGGTAGCGCCTGAATTGGGCCTAGACCGTCTGTTTGACTACCGGATTCCCGAGCGATTACGGGGTCAAGTGGGGCTAGGACAGAGGCTACGGGTGCCATGGGGGCGGCGGAGTATCATGGCCTATGCGGTAGAGTTTCCCGCTCAACCTGAGGTGGAGGCGGAAAAAGTGCGTGAGGTGGAGGAGGTTGCGGGCGAGCGCCCCCTCATTCCTGCGGCTTTGTGCCAGTTAGCCCGTTGGATGGCTGATTATTATGCCTGCGATCTTGGAGCTGCCTTGCGGACGATTTTGCCTGGGCCTGTGCGCTCCCATGAGGGAGGTGGGAAAATGGCTTGGTGGATCAGCCCAGTACTAGGGAGGGAAGCGGTAGCCGAGACAGTGCTGAAGGGGTCTAAAGCGCAACGCAAAGCTTGGGAGCATCTGCTGAAGAGTGGCGGGGGTTGGTTGACGTTGCTGGCTCGGGATACGGGAATAGGGACGGCGGTTTGGCGGGCATTGGTGGACCGGGGGTTAGCGGAGAGAACGGAGAAGAGATTTGTGCAGGCCGAGGCACTGGCGGAAGCGGGGTGGCCCGACGCAGAGAAGCGGCCCGAGCTGGGCGCAGAGCAAGCGCAGGCGATGGGAGCATGGCAGGAGGAGAGGAAAAAGGAGGGTGCAGGGCGGGCGATTTTATTGGAAGGGGTGACGGGGAGTGGAAAGACGGAGATTTATCTGCGGGCGATGGAAGCGGTTTTGGCGGAGGGAAAAAACGCAATTATTCTTGTGCCCGAAATATCGCTTACCCCCCAAACGGTGGCACGGTTCCGCGGTCGGTTGGTGGGTCAAAAGATTCGCTTATGTGTTCTGCATAGTGGTCAGACGGTGGCGGAGCGGAGGGAATCGTGGCATGAGATCCGCGAGGGTCGTGCACGAGTGGTGATTGGCGCGAGGTCGGCTCTTTTCGCTCCTTTAGAAAATCTCGG
Organism: Verrucomicrobia subdivision 6 bacterium; assembly: GCA_945876115.1. Lineage (GTDB taxonomy): Bacteria > Verrucomicrobiota > Verrucomicrobiia > Methylacidiphilales > Verrucolacustridaceae > Verrucolacustris. Next base: position 1,032 of record CAMCNF010000044.1, read on the forward strand.
TTTGATTGTGGTCGATGAGGAGCACGACGGTGGATACAAACAGGCGGAGTCGCCACGATATCACGCAAGAGATCTGGCAGTGGTGCGAGGTCGAATCGAAGGTGCGCCCGTGCTTTTGGGTAGCGCGACTCCATCGTTGGAGAGTGGTTTTAATGCGGATCGGGATAAGTACCGGCGGGTGCTGCTGACTCATCGAGTGGACGGGGCCAAGTTGCCCATGGTACACGTGGTGGATTTACGGAAGGAGGACAAGCCGAAGGGAGGTGGGCCGATTCTTTTATCGGCTGATCTGACGAAAGCTTTAGAGGATCGTCGAAAAAAGGGAGAGCAAAGTCTCGTTTTACTAAATCGGCGGGGATATGCGCCGAGTGTTCAGTGTCCGCACTGTGGTCGGGTGGAGGAGTGTGAGCGGTGCGCCGTGCCGATGACGTATCACCGAGGTGAGGACAAACTTCGTTGCCATTTTTGTGATGCGGAGAAAGCGGCTCCTCGTCAATGCACGGAGTGTTCTTCTCCTGTTTTAAAATTCACCGGCGCGGGAACGGAACGACTTGAAGAATCGGTGGCCGAGGCCCTCCCTGGGGTACGGTGGACGCGAATGGACTCGGATAGTATGAAAGCGCGCGGAGCGCATGCTAAGGCGCTGGCGGCTTTCCGAGAGGGACGCACGGAGATTTTATTGGGAACGCAGATGATCGCTAAAGGTTTGCACTTTCCTCGGGTGACGTGCGTGGGGGTGGTGGGAATCGATGGAGCGTTGAACTTGCCAGACTTTCGTGCATCGGAACGTATTTTTCAGCTTTTGGTGCAGGTGGCGGGTCGGGCTGGGCGGGGTGAGATCCCTGGGGAAGTTTTTGTGCAAACTTACACTCCTTTTCATCCTGCGATTCAGTTTGCCCGTCATCACGATGTCACTGGGTTCCGAGAGCAGGAGCTGGAGTTTCGTAAGGCGCATGGATATCCGCCATATCGTCGAGCGATTCTTCTTTCGTTTTCGGGACCAAGTGAGGCGCAGGCCCTCGCGGCGGCGGAGCATGCGGTCAAGAGGTTGCGGGAAATCTGGAAGGACAAGGTTGAGGTTCCCGACGCTGGGCCAGCTCCGATTGCAAGAGTGGAGGGGAGGTTCCGCTTTCAGGTATTTCTTCTGGTGGACAAAGTTGGGGAAGTGATTGGGGATTTGAAGCGTGAGGTCTTAGCGCCGAAATGGCCGAGCGGCTTACGGACCTCGGTGGATGTGGATGCACAGGATCTTCTTTAGATCGAATTCTTGGCGGTGAACTGCTAGGTTGAGCAGGACTTTATGGAGAATCTTTTTTTAACGACCGCGATCGACTACGCCAACGCCAAGCCACACTTAGGCCACGCCTACGAAAAGGTGCTGACCGATACTTTGGCTCGTTATGTCAGGCGTCGGGGCCAAACAGTCCGCTTTCTAAGTGGGTTGGATGAGCACGGCCAAAAGGTCCAGCAAAGTGCGACGAAGGCGGGGAAGAGTCCGCAAGAATTTGTCGACGGGATCAGTCAGTTCTTTCTCAAGCTATGGAAGCAACTGCGGGTGGAGCCAGATGATTTTCTCAGAACGACGGAGGCAAGGCATCGCAAGATTGTTCAGGAGGTTTTAACTCGATTGCATAGCCAAGGGGATATTGTGAAGGGAACCTTTAAGGGTTTTTATAGTGTGCGGGCGGAACAGTTTTTAACGGAAAAGGAGAGGCAAGCGGATGGCTCATGGCCCGAGATATTTGGGGAGGTGGTCGAGTTAACTGAGGAGAACTACTTTTTCAAACTTTCGAAGCACCAGGATTGGTTGAAGGAGCTGTATCAGAAGCAACCGAACCTGATTTTTCCTGAGTTTCGAACGAAGGAGGTTTTGGGAGCTTTGGAGAAGCCTTTGCCTGATTTATGTATTTCGCGCCCGAAATCGCGTTTGGCCTGGGGAATTCCTCTACCTTTCGATGAGAATCAGGTGACCTATGTTTGGTTTGATGCGCTTTTGAATTATGTGACGGGGGCAGGAACGGGGAAGGGTGAGTTGGCGGATTGGACTCCCGCGGTCCATGTGATTGGAAAGGACATACTGGTCCCTGCCCACGGGATTTATTGGCCCTGTATGTTGCATGCTTTGGGATTGCCGATGTTTGCCAAACTTCTGGTGCATGGTTTTTGGACGCGTAAAAGTGAGAAGTTAAGTAAGTCGACGGGAAATATTGTGGATCCAGAGGAGTTAGCGCTGAAATACGGATCAGATTCCTTTCGATACTATGTTTTGCGGGAGATGGCGCTGGGTCACGATGCGGACTTTGATGAAGAATCTTTGGCGGCTCGGCGGAAAGGGGAGTTGGCACATGAGTTAGGCAACTTGCTTCAAAGGGCGGGGTCGATGGTGGGCCGATATCGGGAAGGGAAAATTCCTAGCGCCCCGAATCCTGCGGATTCGATGTCGCGGGACTTTCAGACGACCGTGCTTGGGGCCCTACGGAAATGGGATGAGTTAATGAAGGCGGATCAGATGCATCTTGCTTTGGGTGAGTTATGGAAAGGGGTTCAGGCGGGAAATCAGATGATCGAGTCGCGTGCGCCGTGGAAGTTGGCCAAAGATCCAGCGAAGGCGGGAGAGTTGGATGCGACCTTAGCGGATGCCATGGGGGTGCTGGAGCTGGTTTTTGAAGAGGTGGCGTGTGTTTTGCCGACAACGGCGGCGGCTGGCTTGGGTCAGTTAGGATTGGGCGGTGCGGTTGGGGTGCGAGGGGCGGATTGGCCTCAGTGGCCGCAGGCGCAGGCTGGACGAGTTCTTGGAAAAATCGAACCTCTTTTCCCCTTACTCGAAGATGAGAAAGAGAAAGGGAAGGTATGACACGGCGAGCGGTTGCATGCCGTTACTAGGTGAGGCATTTTTAGAAGTTCAAGGAACCCCTAAATTATGAGTACAAAACCTTACGCGCATCCGGAAGCTTTAGTCGAAACCGACTGGCTGGCCCAACATCTGACAGATGGGAATATTCGTGTGGTCGAAAGTAACGAGGACGTTCTTCTTTACGATACGGGCCATATTGCAGGTGCGGTCCATATCGATTGGCGGCGAGATTTACAGGATTCGCTGGTGCGGGATTATGTGACCCCACAAGCTTTTGCGGAGCTCTGTGCGCGAAATGGGATTACGCCTGAGACCACGGTGGTGTTCTATGGGGATAAATCGAACTGGTGGGCGTGTTATGCTTTATGGGCCTTCCGTCTATTTGGGCACAGTAAGGTAAGGATTTTGAATGGGGGTAGGGACAAGTGGGTGGCGGAAAAGCGCGCGTTGACTCGGGAGAAAGTCAAAGTGGCTGGAACAACTTATCCTGTTCCGCCGCGTAGGTTGGATTCCGAAATTCGGGCATTTTACGAGGATGCTTTGGCTTGGAGCCAAAAGAAGTTGCCTTTAATCGACGTGCGTTCGCCAGGAGAGTTTAAGGGTGAGGTGACCCATATGCCTGAGTATCCGCAGGAGGGGGTCTTACGTGGCGGGCATATTCCTGGAGCCAAGAGTGTCCCTTGGAAGACCGCGGTGAAGGAGGATGGGACCTTCAAGTCGGCTGAGGATCTGGAGAAGATTTACGGTGAGGGATGTGGAGTGGGACCAGAGACTGAAGTTATCGCCTACTGTCGGATTGGGGAGCGATCGAGTCACACCTGGTTTGTTTTGAGTTACCTACTCGGGCGGAAAAAGGTGCGGAATTACGACGGCTCGTGGACGGAGTGGGGGAACCGAGTTCGAGCGCCGATCGAGCGCTCTGAGTAAAAAAATCAGTTAGCGGAAGCAGGGGGAGGAGTCGTGGAATCGGTTGGGGGGAGTTTGCCTGGAATAATTTGATAGTCGTTCATCGTGCTGGTCTGTTTCTGCTCCATGCGGTAGCCCATGATATTGAGTACGAAATCCATCGCGAAATCGGAGGGGACAGGGATCTGAATGGCGGCGAGCTCAGAAGTTTGGTAGTCGAAATCTAGCCCTTTCATCGAGGCGAGGAACCAGGCGACTTCCACTTCCTCAGTGAGACTGCCTTTCGTGCGGATAATACTGAAGTCCTTCTGATCGATCCAGATAGTGCCGCCGACTTTATTAATGACTTTTTCTTCGCGTGAGGCGAAGGGCTGATCCTTCTTAGGAGTGAACTTAATGACGTAGCAGGCGCGGTCGCGGATCATTTCGTTGCCCGTCTTGGTATAGTTAAAACGCGGGGCGATTTTACCCATATCGAGCATGGCATTCACTTTGCGGGCGTCTTCCACGTCTTTGTTCGATGAGCCGGAGTCGTCGTCGGAGCTCGAGCTTTTACCTGTGGAGCGGAGTCCGCGACCTGAGGCGGCTCCCGCGGAGGTTGTTTTATTGCCGGAGGGCTTTGCGTCGCCCGATGCTGGTTTGGAGTCGTCGTTAAAGTCAGCGCTGAAAGTGATGTCCTTGCTGGGTTTAATCTTAGCGGTGACTGTTTTGGTTTTATCGGGAATGACCTTTTCGTCCTCATCGAGCTGCTGGGTCACGAGCTTGAGTTGGTAGCTAAAGGCCTCGCGGAGATCCCGCAGTTCTTCGTCGCGGCGAATGGCGTTTTGGATGATTTGATCTGCGGTTAGATCTTCAGTCGGGGCGGGGGCGGGAGTGGCGACCGCGGTAGCAACGGGGGCGAGAGGGGTGCTGGGCGCCTGTTTTTTGGCCGACGAATCTTGTTCCTCATCATCCGCCGTGGTTTGGAAATCTGGGCTATTGGCGGGGTTCCTGGAGTTGACTTGGGCGGAGAGGGGAAGAATGAACAGGCAACTAGGGAGTACGAAAAGGATAAGTTTGCGAAAAATCATAGTTCCTCTATTTACCCTAATGATGGCGCACATCAAATTATATATACCCGGACCGGTCGAAATCGCACCTTCAGTTCTGCAAGCCTTTGCTGGCCCGATGATTGGGCACCGAGGAAAAGGGTTTCAAGACTTGTACTCGCGGGTACAGCCTGGGTTGCGGCAGCTGTTCCAAACGTCTCAACCGGTATTTTTGGGGACGGGCTCGGCGTGGTCAGTGATGGAGGCGGCGATTCGTAACTTAGTCCAAAAAAAGGTGTTGGTTTGTATGAACGGCGCTTTTTCCGACAAGTGGTTTGATGTGGCGCTGAAGTGCGGAAAGGAAGCGGGTAAGGTGCAGGTGGAGTGGGGGCAGGCGATTAAGCCTGAGATGATTGAAAAGGAACTTTCTAAGGGAGGGTATGATGCGTTGACCCTGATTCATCATGAGACTTCCACAGGTGTTTTGAGCCCGCTGGCAGAGATTGCTAAGCTAGTCCGATCTAAATTTCCAGATGTGATGCTGATTACCGACACCGTGTCGTCATTTAGCGTGATGCCGATTCCTTTTGATGAGTGGGGATTGGATGTGATGCTTTGTGGGACGCAAAAGGCTTTAGCCCTACCTCCTGGGGCATCCTTGTTTTCGGTGAGTGAGCGCGCCTATGCCCGGTCAGAGAAGGTTAAAGACCGCGGGTACTACTACGACTTTCACGAGTTCCGAAAGCAGGCGGAGAGCAATATGACCCCCTGTACCCCTTCCATTTCCCATCTCTATGCGTTGGAGGTTAAGTTGGCGGAGATTGCGAAAGAGGGAATCGTCCAAAGGCATGAGCGCCATCGGAAGAATGCGGAGCGGGGTCGTGCGTGGCTGGCGGCGAACGGATTCGAGGTATTTCCTGAGAAAGGATATGAGTCGCTCAGCCTGACCTGTGGAAAAAATACCCGTGGGGTGGATGTGGCCAAGTGGATTGCGTGGCTCAAGGAAACCCACGGGGCGATTTTCGACGGAGGATACGGCAAGATGAAGGGGCTCAACTTCCGCGTTTCCCACATGGGAGATGAGACGGAGAAGGGGATGGAAGAGTTGTGGGGCCGGCTGGCGGAGGGGTTGAAGAAAATTGGTTAAAGGTCGGCTCCTTACCATGCTGGGTAGGGAATAAGATCTGCCGCCACATGAAAATCTTGCACGAGGATATGGTTGTCAAACACCTTCCAAAACATTCATGGTGTATTGATTGAACGATTCTGGCTGGCCAGGTTAGATCGGTTGACGATTCGCCTTGGCCAGCAATCACGTCGTCTTTTGAGCACAAACCAATAGATATATAGATAAATGATTAAGAATATTAAATGGATTCTCGGCGTGCTTGTGGCCGTGGCCAGCTTGTCCCTCGCGGACAGCGCCCCGGAAGCATCCGCTCAAGATACTAAAAAGATGGTTCAGAATAACTTCGTCGAAACAGCTCACGAGGGGGTCAAGCTCTCCGGCTATGTTGATTCCGGATACAGCTATAACTTTACTGGTGCAGCGAGCGGTACGAGTAATGTCGCAGGCCGTTTTGGCTCTGACACTGCCGCGAAAGGGGACTTCAACCTCTATGCGCTCAAAATCGCCTTGGAAAAGGCTTTGACCTTGGAAAACAGGGCTCAGGCTGGGTTTCGTACCGATGTGATGATCGGTGAGGATGCGAACTACCTAGCCAACCGAACTACCGGACAAGACGGGCTGAACAATGACCAAAATTCAAACGCTCTGTTTTTGGAGCAGGCTTATGCGGCCATTCGTGCCCCAGTGGGCAACGGTTGGGACTTCAAGGTGGGAAGGTTCGTTTCGATCCTCGGATATGAAGTGATCGAGCGTCCTGCCAACATGAACATCACCTACAGCCTAGTCTGGCAGCAATTACCGATTTTCTACACCGGCGTGTTGTCGTCCTATAAGTTTGACGACTACCTCGACGGGAAATTGGGTGTGGTCAACGGTTCTGACACCGATAATAACACAACAACGGGCGGAAATAGCGACGGCTGTGCACTCATTGCCTCTTTGAATGTAACGGCACCGGGTGGCAACGCGAACTGGAGCAACAACTTCCAGTACAGCAGTAATTCCGAAAATGATACGGCTGTAAGTTCTACTTCCAACGCGACCTTCATCGCCGGAAATAATGGTAGCCGGGGAAGTGCCTACACTTTTATCTACGATTCTTGGGGAAATTGGTCGCCCCAGTTCGCAAAAGATAAACTCCTGTTTGCCTTTGACAGTGTTCTTGGAACCTCAAATGCAGGCAACAGTGGCGGAATCAACACTTCGTGGTGCCTTGTGGCGGTCTACACGAAATATCAGTTCAATGACTGGTTCTCTTTGTCGAGCCGTGGGGAATACCTCCACGGAAACAATTTTGGGAAAATCGGAAATACTGAAGGATACAAGCTCGCCGACGGCACAAGCCTCCAGCCTCAAGAGACATCCGGAATGGATCTGTGGGAATACACCATCACCGCTGGCATCAGTGTGATCGATAACCTACTTATCCGCGCAGAGTATCGTTTGGATTGGGGTGTGAATTCAGTTTATGGACTCAATGAAAACAACAGCAATGGTACAATTGATTCAGTCAGCAGCGGTCCGGCCCACTACGTCGGAGCTGAAGTGGTCTACAGCTTCTAAAAATAACTTGGAAACAGTTATTTTTGTTTTGAGGAATAAATTTGAATTTGCGAAGAGTGGCTGGGACAGCCCGCCCTACCTAACTAGGCGGCTTTGCGGGATTCTTTGCGTTTAATGATTGGGGCGCGATGTCCCTCGGCCACTGCCTGATTGATAATCACTTCATCGACATCATCGCGGGAGGGAATGTCGTACATCAGATCAAGCATCATGCCTTCGAGAAGGCTACGAAGCGCACGGGCTCCAGTGCCTTTTTTCAAGGCGGCCTCGGCCAAGGAGCGCAGGGCATCGCGGGTAAAATTGAGTTTTACCCCTTCCATCCCAAAAAGTTTGGCGTACTGCCGAGTTAAAGAGTTTTTTGGATCGGTCAGCACGCAGATGAGCTCATCCGCGGTCAGTGGGCTAAGATGGGATAAGACGGGGAGGCGACCGATGAACTCTGGGATCATGCCAAAGCGGAGCAGATCGTCCGGCTCGGTATAGCGAAGGAGGCCGAGGCCATCTTCCTTGACGGTTTGGCTGGGAACGAGCTGGGAACCGAAACCGAGAGAGCGTCCGCCTAAACGTTTATTGACGATCTCCTCCAGTCCGACGAAGCCACCTCCGCAGATAAAGAGAATATTCTGGGTATTGACCTGGATGTGTTCGGCTTGGGGATGTTTTCTTCCGCCCTGTGGCGGGACGTGGCAAATAGTGCCCTCAAGGATTTTTAGAAGGCCCTGCTGAACTCCTTCGCCTGAGACATCGCGGGTAATGGAGGCACTATCTGATTTGCGACCAATTTTATCAATTTCGTCGATGTAGACGATGCCCAGTTCGGCACGTTTAACGTCGTAATCCGCATTCTGCAGAAGGCGGAGGATGATGGTCTCAACATCCTCGCCGACGTAGCCCGCTTCGGTCAGGGAAGTGGCGTCGGCGATGGCGAAAGGGACGTCGAGGATGCGAGCGAGGGTACGAGCGAGGAGGGTTTTACCTGAGCCGGTCGGACCGATCAGGAGGATGTTACTTTTCTCCAGCTCCACATCGGAATGTTCTGTGGGGAGAGTGTCGGTGGGTTCGCCGCGAACCCGTTTGTAATGGTTGTGCACGGCGACGGCCAGAGTGCGTTTGGCGCGGTCTTGGCCGACGACGTGGCGATCGAGCTCAGCCCGAATTTCACGGGGTTTGGGTAAGGCTTTAAGAATTCCTTTGGTTTGGGCCTGATCGCCAATTTCCCGTGTAAGAATATTGGTGCAAAGGGTGATGCAGTTATCGCAGATGTAGACCCCTGGGCCCGCGATGAGTTTTTTTACCTCCGCATGGCTCTTGCCACAGAAGGAGCAAAGGGTGAGGTGATTGGGGCGGGCCATGGGGGCACCAGGACTACTTTTTCTGCTGCTCTTCTTTACGGAAGCTGACGACGTGATCGACGAGACCGTAGGTCTTGGCGTCCTCGGCGGACATAAAGCGATCTCGGTCGGTATCTTTTTCGACGGTCTCGAATGATTGGCCCGTATGGTGAGCCATAATTTCGTTCAGGCGTTTTTTGGCGCGAAGAATTTCTTGAGCTTGGATGCTGATATCGGTGGCCTGGCCTTGGGCGCCGCCGAGGGGCTGATGGATCATGATCCGTGCGTTGGGCAGGCAGTACCGTTTGCCTTTGGTGCCCGCGGCGAGAAGGACAGCTCCCATGCTGGCGGCTTGGCCGATGCAGTAGGTGTTCACCTCGCAGGTGATGTATTGCATGGTGTCATAAATGGCGAGGCCTGCGGTGACATAGCCACCAGGAGAGTGGACATAGATACTGACGTCCTTCTTGGGGTCTTCCATTTGGAGGAAGAGGAGTTGGGCGATAATAGAGTTGGCCATGGTGTCATCAATGGCGGTACCGATAAAAATGATGCGGTCTTTAAGGAGCCGGGAGTAGATGTCGTAGGCGCGTTCGCCACGGCCGGTTTGCTCAATGACGCTAGGTACGAAATAGTCAGCTCGTGGTGCGTTGTTCATAGTTATGACTTAGCTCCGAACGGCGTGTTGCAAAAGAAAATCAACCGTTTTTCTGCGCAAGAGAGTGTCAGCAAGTGAGGGTAACACCTCTGATTTATGGAGGCGCTTAGCGAAAAGGCGTGGGTCTTGGCCTGATTGAGCGGCGAGGACAGCGATTTCTTGGAGCACCTCCTTGTCCTCGACTTGAATCCCTTCGGCTTCAGCGATCCGGCGGAGGAGGAAACTAAGTTTGACGTTTTCTTCGGCGTTTTGGCCTGCGGTCTTGAGAATCTCGTCTTTGTGTTTAATGAGCTCTTCATTGGAGACCCCGCGGCGCTGATTTTCTTCAACGAGACGGGCGACGAGTCGGCGGCGTTCTTCGTCGAGCAAAGGCTCGGGGACATCCATTTTGGTGGAGGAGAGAAGAGCGAGAGTAACTGCGCGGGCATCTTCGGAACGGGCGGAGGACAGGCGGGAAGCGGTGAGATCCTCGCGGATACGAGATTCGAGCTCGGCTTTGGGCATCTTGTAATTCTCTTGGGAAAAAGTCTCATCAACCTCGGGGACGTGGCGTTCTTTGAGTTCTTGGAGGGTCACTTGGTAGCGACCGGTTTGGCCGCGCAAGGGGGCTTGGGGAAAATCGGCGGGAAATTTGACTTCCACAGGGCGAGTTTCTCCTGGGTTCATTCCAAAGAGGGCGGGCACGAATCCGGGGAGGAAGGCGTCGGGCTTGAGCCAGAGCCATAACTTTTTGGCTTCGGCGACTTGGCCCGAGTCGGGGGCGAGCTCGAGGATCTTTTTACCGCCACAGGTGCCTTCGAAGTCGACGATGGCAAAATCGCCTTCTTGGGCGGGGCGGGGCGGGAGGGTATGAAAGTGGGCCATGGGCTCGGCGAGGCGGGCGAGGGCGGAGGCGATATCGGTATCGGTGACGGCTTCGGGGGATTTCTTGGGAATCTTGAGGCCTTTAGAAGCGGGCAATTTAAATTCAGGGGCGAGATCGACGCGGAGGATGAACTTAAACTTTTTGTCCTTTTCGAAATTGGCTTCTTCCACGGCAGGATCGTCGACGAGGTGAAGTTTCTCGGTTTCGACTGCATGGCGGAGGCCGTCGCGGAGAAGATTTTCGCGGAGTTCTTTTTCGATATCGTTGGCGTAGCGGCGGCGAACCATTTCGAGCGGGGCGTGGCCTGGGCGGAAGCCGGGTAGGCGGGCGGATTTTTGGAAGGAGAGGAGGACACCTTCTTCACGCTTACGAACTTGATCGGCGGGGATTTCCCCTTTCACTCGGCGGCGGCACCCGCCCATGTTTTCTAAAGAAACTTTCATATGCAGCCTTGAAACCTACGCAAGGAAGGGTGGGTAGCCAAGGTCAGATTGGGTGACTACTGATTTAAGGAAAACTTTACGGGCAATTCGACGGTAACAGGCGTAGGTATTCCATTCACTTTTTGTGGATGAAAATGCCATTGTCGCACAGCTGTGATAGCAGATTGGTCGAGGACATCGTGTCCAGTGCTCTGGAGTATCTTGAGGGATTCCACGCTCCCTTGTGCAGATATGTTGGCCTGAAGAATCAAAGTGCCAGCCCAACCCTTTTTTCTAGCGATGTCAGGATAGATGGGTGCTGAATTTTTGGATGGGTTAGGGCGGGCGAGGACGGTCGAACTGGCATGGGAGGGCGGGAGTTG
>CAMCNF010000045.1 GCA_945876115.1 Verrucomicrobia subdivision 6 bacterium
CGAAGTTTAGTTGAAGAAGGCAAGCGGGAAGCAAGGTTTGAAGAAGAACGCTCTTTGGAATAGGATGTGGGGATGTCGGCCCAAGTACAGACCACGGAAGTTTGGAAGATAGGAGATCGGGAGTTTCGTTCTCGGCTTTTGATTGGTACTGGCAAATTTCCGTCGGTGGGGGCAATGAAATCGACGCTGGAAGCCAGCGGAACGGAAATTGTCACGGTGGCCTTGCGTCGGGTGGATTTAACGGGGCAGAGGGATCCCCAGGCCGACATGCTGGAGGAAATAGATCAGGATAAATACTTGGTGCTGGCGAATACGAGTGGGGCGATGAATGCGGAGGAAGCGGTGCGCTTGGCTCGTTTGGCAGTGGCGGCAGGTTTACCGAAGTGGATTAAATTAGAGATCCATCCTGATCCGCGTTATCTCCTGCCTGACCCGATTGAGACGTTGAAGGCGACGGAGATTTTGGTGAAGGAAGGTTTTACAATTCTGCCCTATATCCAAGCCGATCCGGTATTAGCTAAGAGGTTAGAGGAGGCGGGAGCGGCGACGGTCATGCCGCTGGGGGCGCCGATTGGTTCGAATCGTGGAATTGAAACGCGGGCGATGATTGAAATCATTATCGAGCAATCTAGGATTCCAGTGATTGTGGATGCGGGGTTGGGGGCGCCATCGCATGCGGCGGAGGCTTTGGAGATGGGGGCGGATGCGGTGTTGGTCAATACAGCGATTGCGGTGGCGGAAGATCCTGCGGAGATGGCGAGGGCGTTTCGATTGGGAGTGGAGGCTGGGCGCCGGGGATTTGAGGCAGGATTGGGTCCGACGAGGCGCGAGGCATCAGCGACAAGTCCGTTGACTGGTTTCTTGGACGAATAGGTTTTTAGGCGATGAGTGGATCACCTGGAGACGCGCTGGAGGGGTTGCCTTTTGCGAGGTCGGCGGCGGTGGCACGGTTTGAAGATTTAATGTTCGGGTCGATTCGGTTGGAGGAGTTAGCGGAGCAGGCTAGGGGAGAGACGCGAAAGAATTTTGGTCGGACGATGAGGTTGTTTGCGCCGCTTTATCTTTCGAATGAGTGCGTCAATACCTGTAAGTATTGTGGCTTTTCCAAGGACAACCCAATTCGCAGGGTGACCTTGAAGCCGGAGGAAGTGGAGGTGGAGGCGAAGCATTTGGCTGGGGTGGGGTTTCGAAATTTACTTTTGGTTAGTGGGGAGCATCCCAAGGAGGTACCGGTTTCCTATTTGGCGGAAACGGTGCGCCGATGTGTCGGGCTTTTTCCTTCTGTGGCAATCGAGGTGGCGCCGCTCGAGGTGGAGGAATATCGGGAGGTGGTGACGGCGGGGGCAGAGGGGTTGGTCTTGTATCAGGAGAGTTACGATCGGGCGGCGTATGCGGAGATGCATCTGTCGGGTCCGAAACGGAATTTTGATGAGAGGTTGGGGGGACCTGAAAGAGGGTACGAGGCGGGGTTTCGGAGGATTGGGTTGGGGGTGTTGGTGGGGTTGGCGGATTGGCGGAGGGAGTTGGTGGCTTTGGCGGGCCATGTGTCGCATATGATGAAAGTGTGCTGGCGTTCGCAAATTACCCTGGCCTTGCCAAGATTGCGGCCGGCTGCTGGCGGGTTTCAGCCGAGGGTAGCGATGTCGGATCGGGATTTCGTGCGGGCGATTTGCGCCTTTCGGGTGGCGTTTCCGCAGGCGGGAATTGTTTTATCAACGAGGGAGCCGGCGAAGTTGCGGGATGGGTTGATGGAGTTGGGGGTAACGATGATGAGTGCGGGATCGGAGACGGAACCGGGCGGATATACGGGGGTGGGAAAGGCGCGGTTGCATCGGACGGTGAGGGGGCGGGAGGTGGCGTTGGAGGCGAGTGAGTGGGAGGGGGCGGAGGCGACGGAGCAGTTTGAGGTTTCCGACGAGCGGAGTGCGGAGGAGCTGAGTAGGGCGCTACGGGGAAGGGGATTGGATCCGGTATGGAAAGATTGGGATCGGGCGTTAGCGGGGTAAGCGATTGAGCAAGAAGATTACGGTTTTTGCGAATGGGAAGGCGCGGCAGGTTGCGACAGGCAAGACTGTGGCGGAGATGATTCGGGAGATGAGGCTGGTGCCAGCTAGTGTTCTGGTGGAGCGGAACGGGGAAGCGTTGTTACGGCAGGAGTGGGAGGACGAGAAGGTAGAACATGGAGATCGATTGGAGTTTGTGAAGGTGGTGGCAGGGGGATGAGGGGTGCGGCCTTGCGGGGGTCGGTTCAAGACGTAGTGCGATGATGAAATAAAAGATCAGCTGATGACGCAGTTGGGGGAGACGGTTTGGACGTCATCGTGGTCTTCAAGTTCCTCGATGAGGGCGAGAACCTTGGCGGAGGTTTCTGGGTCGGGTGTGGGGGCGGGATTTTCTGGTTCGTAAAGGAAGCGACTGGCGGTGGGGATAAGTTGGGCGGCGCGGAGGGCTTTATCGACTGTATCGAATTTGTCGGGAGGGCAGATGACTTCGGTGGAGTGGTCGTCGAGAGTGCGGACATCGTCAGCTCCTGCTTCGAGGGATACTTCGAGAGCGGTGTCGGGGTCGGTTTTTTCGAGAAGGAAGACGCCGTGGCGTTTGAACATCCAAGCGACCGAGTTGGAGCCGCCGAGATTGCCGCCGTGTTTGGTGAAGAGGTGACGGATTTCAGCCGCGGTACGGTTTTTATTGTCGGTAGTGGTTTCGACGAGGAGAGCGACACCCCCTGGGGCATAGCCTTCGTACATAATTTCTTCGATGGTGCCGCCGCCTTCGAGTTCGCCGGTACCTTTGAGGATGGCGCGATCGATGTTTTCGACGGGCATCGATTCGGCACGGGCGGTGGTGATGGCGGTACGGAGTCGCGGGTTGAAACCTGGGTCGCGACCTGAGAGGCGGGTAGCGACAGTAATCTCTTTGGCGAGTTTGGAGAAGAGGGCGCCGCGTTTGACGTCGGAGATACCTTTGGAGCGTTTGACTTTGGACCAGCGACTATGACCTGCCATGAGTGGAATGATTGAAACTGCGGAAGGGGTAGGTGTCAACGGGAGTCGGACCTCAATCGTGCTGCGAGCATGCTGCGAGCATGAGGGGGGGTGTGGGACAACGGAGGTTGGGCGCGGGGAGGTTTTGTGGGAAGGTGGAGATTGATGATGGATGGGCAGGATGGCAGGAGCGATGAGATGTTAATCACCCAGATGGCTCGGGGGGATGAGGAGGCGTTTCGTCGGTTGATTGAGCGGCATCAGGATCGGGTGTACGGAACGGTATCGAAGATGATTGGGAATATTGGGCCGGATGTAGAAGATTTAGCGCAGCAGATATTTCTACGGGTGTGGAGGGCGGCGCCCCGATTCAAGCCTCAAGCGAAGTTTACCACCTGGTTAATGACAGTGACGCGCAATTTGGTTTTCACCTACTGCAGTACGCAGGCGTACAAGATGCGGTTAAGGGATGGGGCGGTGAATCCAGATACGGGGGAGGCTTTTATTTTGGAACAAAGAGGAGGGGTTGCCCAAAATCCTCGGCAAGAACTGTGCACAAAGGAGCTGGGGGAGGCGGTCGGAGCGGCTTATCGAGCGCTTCCAGAAAGTCAGCGGATGGTGCTTCATCTTCGCCAGAACGAAAATTTAGGCTATGAAGAGATCGCGACTATTATGAAAACAAGCACCTCTGGAGTTAAGTCGTTGATGTTCAGGGCTCGTGATTTTTTAAGAAAAGAACTTTCTGAATATTTGAGCGCACCGAAATGAGAAATGGGCAGTTTAATCCCTTATGAGCAATAGAAGTCGAGAGGAGCAGGAGGAGGGGGGGGAGTTGGGGTCGGAGCTGGAGAAGCTACTGGCCTCGGTTCCACCTGCGAAGGCACCGCCGTGGTTTGCGGCCAAAGTGCTGGCGCGACTGCGGACGGAAAGGGAAGCGGAGGCGCAGCGCAAGTGGAGTTGGATACCGAATTGGCGTTGGCTGATGGCGGGGGCGGGATGCGCGGTTCTCGCTTTCGGTTTTTTTCAGTGGAAGGATGCGACGCCAACAGTGAGTGATCGTGCGGTCTTCGCCGCATTGGACGCCTTGGTGGAGGAGGACGCGGACAACCGTTGGTGGGCTGGATTATGAAAATAAAAATAGGATACTATTTAGTTGTGGTCGGATTGCTGGGGGCGGGTCTGTGGGCTCAGCCGTCTCCAGAAGAGGCGATCTCCGCTGAGGGAAAAGCGAATGTGGGTAAACCGCGTCCTCCGAGAATTCCTGATGGTTCCTATGTGCCAAAGAAAGGGATGATTAATCGGGAGAAGGATCAGTTTTGGGCGGGGCCTGGGGAGGAGGATCGGTTTGTCCAGATTCTGACGTTGACCCTTGTATCGAAGGAGCAGTTGGAAGTGAAGTTGCAGGATTGGGCGCCCTACCAAAAATTTACGGATGCGCAGAAAGCGAGGTTGGTTGAGCGGATCGATGAGGTGCGGGTTCAATCTCGGAAAGAGGCGCTGAAAGTGGCGAAAGATTTTAACTTGGGGGTAACTTCAGAGAATGAAGATGAGTTTGTGCAGCGTTACTGGACGGAGAAACTGGCTCTGGAAAAGGCGATCAAGGATGAGTTATCCCCACTACGGAAAAGGTTGGAAGACGAGGCTAAAAAGAGGATAGAGAAGAGTTTTAAAAGCAGTGTAAGTAATTAGTTTTCAACAGGTAGTGCAGATCAAATATGGCGAGTCCGTTTGCCATCAAATCGTTGCTTTGGGAAGCTTGCTCTATCTTATACCCGACTTATTCACATAGGGGGTGAAGGACGTTCTGATTCTGACTGGGGGGCAAGAAGAGCATGGTTATGTGGCCCGGGCGTTGAGAGATTTTATTGGGGAGGAGGAGGGGTCAGAAATCCGGGTTGAGGTTAGGGAGGTAGGTGGTGGAGGGGTGGAGGGTTGGTTGGGGTGGATTACGGAGAGGATGGGGAGGGGAGGGGCTCAGGGGGAAAAGATGCAGAAGTGGATTCGAAGGGCGGGGGAGGGAGTGGTGGGTCGGGCGGGCTGGCCGCAGTTGCGGCGGGTAGTGGCGAAGACACTGGAAGAGACGAGACCTGAGGTGGTTGTTTATTTTCACCCTGCCGTGGGAATGGCTTTGCAGGAACGGGTACAGGATCGGAGTGAGGCTGGATTTGAAAGGGTGGGGGTGGTTTTAGATGCGGAAGATTTGCCAGGGTGGGATGCAGTTACGGCTGATCTGTTGTGGGTGGCGGATGAAGGAACGGCAAAGGAGTTAAGAGAAAAAAATCCGCGTGTCTCGGAGGTGGTGGCAGGAGGATGGCCAGTGCGACCCGGTTTTGTTCCTGCCGAGGAAATTAAGGGCAGTAGAAAACTAGGAGACGGAGTAAAGATTCTCTATTTGGTTAATTCGCGCCGGCGCAAGGCGGGTCGAACTTTGGAGAAGCTATTGGAAATCGAAGGTGTGGAGGTCACGGCAGTGGTGGGGAGGGAGGAGGGGTTGAAGGCGGATCTACGAAAAGGGCTGGCGGAGGCAAAAGGTCGGGGAGTAGTTCACGGCTGGGTAAAAGATTTGGCGACGATGATCCGAGCTCATGATCTGGTGGTGACGAAGCCTGGGACGATTAGTGTGCGAGAGGTTTTGGCCTCGGGCCGACCCGCCATTTTGGTGGAAGGGGGCAAAGGAGCGGAAAAGCGAAAGGGAATTTGTCGTTTGGCGACGAGGATTGGTTGCGGGGCTTTGGCCGACTCTCCTGGGGAGATCGCCTCAAGAATCAAGGACGCATTGGAAGGGGGTGGAGTAGGATTGCGGGAGTGGGGTCGGAGGGCTCGGAAAGAGGCGAATCGTTCGGCAGGGGCGATGGAGCGGTTGGCGGGAAGAATTGCGAAGATGGCAAAGGCAGCCCAATCGACGGAGAGAGTTCCAGAATTACGATTAGTAATGCATGGGTACTCGGGTCGAAAAGGTTTGCTGATGGTAGATTTACATACTCATTCAATATTTTCCGATGGGCGACTGACCTTGCGCGAGATCGTAGATTTTTATGGGCGGCGGGGTTTTGATGCGATGGCGGTTACGGATCACTTGGTAGACCGGCGGCGTTTGCTGGGGAAGTTGGCGAGTTTATCTGGGCTGGTGCTGACGTTGGAGGATCTGCCTGAGTATTTTAGGGCGCTAGCGGAAGAGCGGAATCGGGCGTGGACCAAATATCGGATGATCTTGTTTCCTGGGTTGGAATTTAATCACGATGGTTTGACCGCGAAAGGCTCGGCTCACTTATTGGGGATAGATTTAAAGGAGCCGATCGATCCAGCCTCTTCGTTGAAGGAGATCTGTCTGCAGATTCGAGGGCAAGGTGGATTGACGATTGCGGCTCACCCTCACCATATGAGTTCGGCATGGGGCAAAGATACCCTCTATTTGTGGGATCGGCAGAATGAGTTTCGCCCGTTGATCGATGCTTGGGAGATTGGGAATCGGGATGATCTATTTAATCCGGTAGGGTTAAAGCGGTTGCCCTTTATTGCGGGGAGTGATTTTCATAAGCCGAAACATCTGACGAGTTGGAAGACGATGCTTTGGTGTGAAAAGGATCCTGAAGCGATCAAAGAGTGTATTCGGCAGAATAAGGATATTTCGATCACGCTGTACCGGGACCATCGTTTCGGCGGGGAAAGTGAGGAGCGGGAGGATAAGAGGGCGCAGGCTGAGGGGTAAGGGTACAATCAGTAGAGAAGTTGAAGGCGGGTGATGAAGCCCAGCTCATTATTTTCTACGACAGTGCTTGGTGCGCCTCCTCCTGTGAAGGCGTTGTATTCAACGGTTAATCCCAAGCGGATGATTCGGTTGATGTACCAGTTGAGAGCGATGGAGGCCCCACTGACCCCAGTCGCATTCTCGGTTTGAGATATCCCTAAACCCCCTTGGTTCACTGGGCGAAACATGTTGGCCCCAGCGGCCAAGCCATCATAGCGCAGGGAGAGTTCCCACGCACCGATATCCCCTTTGGTAAAGTCGAGGGGCCTATCTGGAACGATGCCGCCGAGGGTAGCGAGTTCGCCGGTGATAACCCAATCGACTTGGACATTCCATGCTGTGGTTTGGTAATTTGTAAATCCGCCACCTGAGGAGCCATCTATTCCTGCCGTGTTGACACCTTGCTGTTCGGCTGTGAATTCAACCCAGCACTCGAGAGGTCCATAGTTATAATAGATTTGAGGACTGATTCGCCAAATCTCCCCTTGAACACCCAATCCGTTTGGGAAACTGAGGAACGTATTGCCTCCGTCGGTGCTGTAGTCTTGAAACAGATTTGAGGAGCTGATGGAATTGTTCTGAGACTGCCAACCGATGCTACCGCCCACACCCAAGTGAAGACCTCGAAGTTCTTCTGGGACTCCCTGTTCCCCGCGAAAGGGTTGGCTGTAAAGTCGGAAGTAGCCGACGGGTCCGGGGCCATAATCGAGGCCGCTTTGCACGGTATCGTTGCGTGATCCTGCACCGACCATCGCGGCCCATGATAGTTTGTATGAGAAAAGGGAGCCGTGGGCCATGACTCCAAGATCCCGGTTAGGAATCAGATTCGAGGTAAGAGATCGTTCGGAGAAAGGAAGAAAGGCGGCAGGAGTAAGCATTTCTAATCCGACTGGGACAGTGAACTTTCCAGCCTGAACCTGAATTTCCTCGATGTTATCATAATTGATATATGCGTCGGCAATCGTGGTTTGATAGGTCGTGGCATTGGGTGCCGAGAGTGCGAATTCAGGAGCAAAGCGGTATTCCCAATCATCATAGAAGTAGCCTGATGCGTAGGGTCGGGCTCGACGGACGAGAAACTTAGACATATCGGTTGTTCCAGGATCAACGAATTCGCGGTCATCGAGTTGGAGGAGGCCTCCAAGACGAATTAAATGATGGTTATCCTTTGATCGAAAAATCAGCCCATTTTCTGAGACATCGAGCATCGGAAGGTCCATTCGCTCCTCCTGCTGAGCCCTGGGGGCAAATTCGGTGGTTCCATCGACCCGCTGCTCCATAGAAGTTTGCTCTCTGACTTGTGGGGAGAGAAAGGGGGTGTACCCGATGGGATGAGAGGGTAAGGGGGCTGCTGCTGTTTTCTCTTTCGATTGGTCATCGGTGGGAGGGCGTAAGCGCGCGGTAGAGGAGTCGATATTTTGTTGGCTCTTTAGTTTCTTGACCTCGTCCATGAGGAGCTGCATTTGGGCTTTTAGGTCGGCGATGGTTTTTGTGGTTTCTTCGTCCATGGCATGGATTGAGCAGGATGGGGCGAGGAGCAGAAGAGCTCCGAGCACAACCCAGCGGATCGATTTTGGGAAACCCAGCATCATCAGGACGAGAATCGACTGAAAACAGAGACGTCCCAAGACCTTCCCCTGTCATGGGAAAATGAGTCGTGAACAAAGGGGAATAAAGTGGGCCTGAGAGGACTTGAACCTCCATGGGTTACCCCAACAGATCCTAAGTCTGTCGCGTCTGCCAGTTTCGCCACAGGCCCGTATGAACAGAGTAACCCAAAACTTGTTCAGGGACGAGCGGAAGAAAAGTGGGAGAAGGGTCTTGATTTGTGGCAAAACAATGACATTTATAAATAAATGATGGTCAGAAACATATACCTAAAGTGATAAGGATTCCAAAATATAAGAAGGGGTATACTTGGCGGCACCACATGGATGAGTGGTGGGATCGAGCGGGAACTGAGTTTAAAATAAAGCTTTTTTGTTTTGTTGTGATCGGGCTTTTGGTTTCGGCCGCGGGAACGGTATTTTGGGTTTCGCAAAAGATGGAGCGGGAATCTTTTGTAGAAATTGCTAGGGAAGCAAAGATCAAAGCAGCGGCAAAAGTGGATGGATCAATCCAAAATAAAGTTTCGGATAATCGAGGTAGCCCTACTTTTCAGCAGGCACCCTCGCTCGAGATTCGTGGAGGAACAGGAAACGAAGATTAAGCGGGCGGGTGGGGCTGGAGGGGGCTAAGAGCAAAACTGCAGACAGAACCAGCGACCAAGGCGACCACGGTGCTGGAGTTTCCAACCGAGTTTGTGAGCTGTGCGGAGAATCTGTTTTTCCTGTCCCGACAGGATGCCTGAAAGAATTAGGCCCGCGCCTGCTTTGCGATGTTTTTCGAGACGAGGCAAGAGATGAAGCAGGAGGGAATCGTAGAGGTTTGCCAGAATGAGATGGGCAGGGGGGAGGGCAGTACGAAGAGCGTCGGCTACGCGAAAGTGGGTGCGGGGTGCGAGGCGGTTGAGCTGACGATTTCTTAGGGCTTCTTGAACGGCCGAGGAGTCGTTATCCCATCCTTCGGCACGAGCGCCGAGGCGAGCGCAGGCGAGAGCGAGAATTCCTGAACCGCAGCCCAGATCGAGGACTTTCGGGGTAGTGCGAGAGCTTCGAGGTGAAGTGAGAAACTTGGTGAGATAGCGTAGGCAGAGGTGGGTGGTGGCGTGTTCGCCGGTGCCGAAGGCAGGACCGGCGCGGATCTTGAGTCGGGGAACGGAGCGATAGATTGCGGGGATGTTCCTATTGTCGCTGGTCACGAGAAGCCTTTTTCCAATCCGAAGTTGGAAGGGCGAAGAGCTGCGAAGGGTAAGTTTACGAATTCGGCCTCGGTGAAGTTTTTGAAGGAGGCGCAGGGGGCGAAGATGCGGGGAGTAAATTTGAAGTTTTGGAGCTTGGCCAATGGTTTCGATTACGGCGGAGGGGAGATCGATGAAGGATGTGGGGAGGCGATTAAGTTCCAGAGCGTACATTGGTGGTCCGTTTCAGTTGAGGTTGAGTTTGAGGTGAGTCGTGGAGAATAAACTCTAAACCCAAAGGATGGTGAGAGGGGTTGGGCTATTGGAGGGAGGGAATGGAGGCGAGGAGGCGCTGGGTATAGGGATGGGTGGGGTGGGTGGTGATGAGTTCGGAGGGGCCTTCTTCGACGAGTTTACCGTGTTCGAGAACCGCGATCTGATCGCTGACGTGTTCAACGACGGCGAGATCGTGGGCAATGAATAGGTAGGTGAGGTTAAGTTTTTCTTGGAGGTCCATCAAAAGGTTAACGATTTGGGCTTGGACAGAGACATCGAGGGCACTGACCGGCTCGTCGCAAATAATAAACTCCGGTTCGACGGCGAGGGCGCGGGCAATACCGATGCGCTGGCGTTGGCCTCCGCTAAATTCGTGGGGGAAGCGGCGGGCGTGTGCAGGGTCGAGGCCGACAAGTTCTAAGAGTTCTGCTACTCGGGTTGCCCGATCGGAAGGAGACATCTTGGGAAAATGAATTTCGAGAGGTTCGGCAAGAATGGTGCCGATGCGGAGGCGGGGATTGAGGGAGTTGTAGGGGTCTTGAAAAACCATCTGAATCTTTTTTCGGTAGGGGCGGAGGTCGGAACCTCGGAGGGTGCTGATGACATGACCTTGGTAGGAAACGGAGCCGGCGGTGGGATCGACGAGGCGAACGATGGCACGGCCGAGAGTCGTTTTGCCCGAACCGCTTTCCCCGACGAGGCCGAGGGTGCAACCTTTTTCGATTTTGAGGGAAACATCGTCGAGGGCTTTGACCACGCCGGTCTGACGCTGAAGGAATCCAGATTTGACGGGAAAGTGGACAGAGAGATTTGAGATTTGGAGGAGGGGAGGCATGGGATTTGGGAAGGGTTTTATTGGGTGGCGAGGGTGGCGCGGTCGATGGAGGCTAAGCGTTTTGTTTTTTGGCCGAGACGGGGAATGCAGTCGAGGAGGGCACGAGTGTAGGGGTGCTGAGGGGAGCGGAGAATTTCTTTAACGGGGCCTTGCTCGACGAGCTTTCCTTCGAGCATAACCAGAACTCGATCGGCAAAATTGGCGACGATGCCGAAGTTGTGGGTGATGAGGAGGACGGACATGCCGAGTTGATTGCGGAGATCGCGAAGGAGATCGAGAATTTGGGCTTGGATGGTGACATCGAGGGCGGTGGTGGGCTCATCGGCGACGAGAAGCTTGGGTTGGCAGGCCAGAGCCATGGCGATCATGGCGCGTTGCTGCATTCCGCCGGAAAGTTGGTGAGGATAGTCGTGAGAGCGGAGTTCGGGATCGCGGATGCCGACGAGTTTGAGGAGACGAGTGACTTCGGTGGAGGTGCTAGGAAGTTTGGGTTGATGGAGGCGGAGGGCTTCGGCGATTTGGAATCCGATGGAGAAGACGGGGTTGAGCGAGGTGGAGGGTTCTTGAAAGATGTAGGCGAGTTTTCCTCCTCGGGCTTGGCGGAGGGTGGAGTCGGAGCAGGAGAGGAGATCGGTCCCATCCTGCCAGAGGACTTGACCGCTGAGGTTGCAGGCGGGAGAGGGTGGAGTGAGGCGGGTGAGTGCGAGGGCGGCGGTGGTTTTGCCAGAACCACTTTCTCCGACGACGGCGACGGTTTCACCTGGTTGGATGGAGAAGGAGAGGTCTTGCACGGCGACAACTGATTTGGCGCTAGAGGAAAACTCTACGCGAAGGTGGCGAACATCGAGGAGGGGTTTGGAGGGGATGGGCATGAGGAAGGGTTTAAGGGTTTTTGGGTTTCATTTTCCAGGGAGTCGGAATCGTGGGTCGACGGCATCGCGAAGGGCATCCCCAAGAAGGTTGAAAGCGATCACGGTAA
This sequence comes from Verrucomicrobia subdivision 6 bacterium, assembly GCA_945876115.1. Taxonomy (GTDB): domain Bacteria; phylum Verrucomicrobiota; class Verrucomicrobiia; order Methylacidiphilales; family Verrucolacustridaceae; genus Verrucolacustris. The sequence continues at coordinate 11,602 of CAMCNF010000045.1, forward strand.
GGATGATGGCTAGGCCTGGGGTAAGGAGCCACCAGAAGTTGAGCATGAAGATTTTAATGTCTTGGGCTTGGCCGAGCATGAGTCCCCAGGAGGAAGAGGGTTCTTGGATACCAAGGCCGAGAAAGCTGAGGGCGGCTTCGCCGAGAATGTAGCCAGGAACGCTGAGGGTGGCGGCGACGATGAGGTAGCTGAAGGTGTTGGGCAGAAGGTGGCGGAAAAGAATAGTCCAAGGGCGTTGACCGATGACATTGGCAGCGAGAATAAAAGGGCGTTCGCGAAGGGAAAGGACAAGTCCACGAACGACGCGGGCGGT
>CAMCNF010000046.1 GCA_945876115.1 Verrucomicrobia subdivision 6 bacterium
CTTTGATGGTGCAGGCTGGCTTTGAGTATTTTTGTACGGACGAGCTGGTTCTTTTCCGAGGTCTCGAGGCCCAAGGAAAAAAGGTGGATCACGTGGAGCTTTTTCAAGCGTGGCGAGTGGAAGAGGGCGGAGTGACGATGAAGGCGCTTTTTCGAGAGAGGCCCTTGTCTGATTATATTGGATTTACGGCTTCGCGGACGGAGCCCAAGGTTGCGGCGGACTATTTAAAAGTTCACCTGGAGCATATTGCTCAAGTGATGGCGAAGGATGGGATTGTCTTGCTGGCCTTGGATGGAGAGAACGCGTGGGAATCTTTTCCTGATAGTGGAGAGGCTTTTCTGGATGCTTTTTATGGCGGGCTGGAGAAGGCGGTTGGATTGCGAACCCAGAGGTTGGGGGACTACCTAGATGGTAAAGAAGGAAAGCCCGCAGGGCGTTTGCATTCAGGATCGTGGATCAGTGCAAATTTTGATATCTGGATTGGGGATCCTGAGGAGAACCTGGGTTGGAGTTGGATCAAGCGGACTCGTGAATTCTTAAAGCAGGCGGAGGCGAAAGGGAAATTGACGCCAGAAGTTAAAGCGGCGGCGTGGGAGGATATTTATGTGGCGGAGGGGAGTGATTGGTTTTGGTGGTACGGGCCTGACTTCCAGACGGATAGCGACCTGATTTTTGACGCGCTTTTTCGAGGACGCTTACAAAGCGTCTATCGAAGGTGTGGATCGACCCCTCCGCCAGCGCTGAGTCTGCCCATCTGTGCGGCAGACTTGCATTTAGGGGTGCCACCGCTGGGGGTGATTGAGCCGAGATTGAGTGCGACGCCGAGTTTTTTGGACTGGGTTGGGGCGGGGCGATATGAGGCCTGGCGGGATGCGGGGGCGATGGCGCAGGGTGATCGGCGGGTGAGGACGATTCAGTATGGGGTAGGTCGTGATGACTTTTTCTTCAGGCTGGATGCAAAAGGAAGTCCTGGGGAAGAGGTGGTAGTTGATTTCAATCAGCCGGTGGCGATTCGGGTGCGAGCTAAGGCTGGGGATAAGGGTTGGCAGACGACGGTGGAGCGGGCGGAAGACGGGATGGTCTATGTGCCGGTGCAGTGTCAGAGTGAATCGGTGAATGGTCAGGGCCTACAGCTTAAGGTGCCGTTGGGGGTGTTTGGCTGGGAGGATGACGGCAAGGAGATTAGTTTTCTGGTGCGGGTGATGCGGGGAGGGGTGGAGGCGGAGCGTTATCCGGATCGGGGGCTGATAGAATTTACTGGACCCGTGCGTGCCACGGACCTCAAAAACTGGTATATCTAAAGCGCAATTATGAAAAATGTTAACCTAGTACTTTGTCTGCATATGCACCAGCCGGTAGGCAATTTGCCTGAGGTGGTCGATCAGATTACGGCCGAGGTTTATCGGCCGATGATTGAGGTTTTAGAAAAGCATCCAGGGGTGGCGGTGAATTTGCACTGCAGCGGGTCGTTGTTGGAAGTGTTGGCGGAGAGAGATCCTGATTTGATTCAGAAGTTGAAGGGTTTGGTGGCGACGGGGCGGGTGGAGATGTTGTCGGGTGGGTTTTATGAGCCGGTGCTGGTCGACTGGCCTGAGGAGGATCGGGATGGGCAAGTGGGTAAGATGGGCGGATGGCTGAAGGAGCGATTGGGTGCGCAGTTGGCGGGGGCTTGGCTGGCGGAGGGGGTGTGGGGTCCCTCGCTTTGTGGCGTACTGGGGCGGGCGGGATTGCAGTATGCGCCAGTCCAGGGATCTTTCTTTCTGCAGGCGGGGGTGATTCCGGCGAAGCTCAATGGTCACTATGTGACGGATCAAGCAGGGCAGATGCTTTTCGTATTGCCGACGTGCCCAGACTTAGCGCGTTTGATCCCGCACGCACCCTTGGATGAGTTATTTGCTCACTTGCGGCGGATCGCCAACCGCTCTGAAGACATCACCTTGACCTTGGCGGCGAATCTGGAGACATGGCCCAAACTTCCTGTGGGGGCAATGGGGTACTTGGAGCAGCTCTGTCGTAAATTAGAGGAGTCCTCGAATTGGGTGAACACCTTAACGGGGCAAGCTCAGTTGAAGCGGCAAGCTCCACGAGGGAGGGTCTCTCTGCCACCGGGAACGCCTGCGGAATTAGGAGGATGGTCTTTACCTGGGGTGGCTCGAAAAGAGTTTTTTAAAGAGCGGGGTCAACTGGCGCAACGCTACGACGCGAAAAAGTGGCTGCCTTTCTTTCGTGGTGGGTCATGGGCCTCGTTTCGAGTGCGTTACGAAGAGTTGAATTTGATGTATCGGAAGAATTTGTTTTTGGGTCGCAAAGTGAAGGCCAAAACAAAGTCTGGATCTGGGCGTGCGGTCGTGGAGAGATTGTGGCGGGCGCAGTGCTCGACGGCTTTGTGGCATGGGACGCGGGGTGGATTGCATTCGCCTCATTTGCGGGCGGCGATTTGGCGTGAACTACTGGCGGCGGAGGCGGAGTTGCGTTCTGGTCAAGGGGAGATGGAATTGACGCGGGAAGACGTCAATGCGGACGGGGAGGTGGAAGTGCTGGCGAGTCATCCCCAGTTGAGCCTGCTTTTCGCGCCTCATTTGGGCGGAGCCTGTTTGGAAGTGGGCTTACCTGAGTTTGGCAGAAATCTGGCGGATGTGCTGACACGGAGAGATGAAGGGGTCAATGGGGCGGAGGCAACCCTTACGGACTGGTATGAGCGGCGAATTTTTCAGGAGCATTTCTTTGCGCGAGGGACAACCGTGGGGCAACTGGCTACGAATACTTATCCCGAGTTGGGCGATTTCATTCTGCAGCCTTTTGCGATTAGCCAGATGAGGCAGACGGGGAGCCGAGTAACCTTAGGGCTGCAGCGGGATGGGGGTTTGTATCGGATGGGAACGCGCCAACCCTGCTTGCTCGAAAAGACCTTCGCCATTGATGCCTCCAGCGGGTTGATTGAAGTTGCTTATCAAATAACGAACACGGGAACTCTGCCGCTGGAAACGATCTTTGCGGTCGAGCTGAACTTAAATCTAGGGCCTGATCAGTCAGGTCGTGGATTATGGAAATGTGGAGAGGAGAAAAAGAGTGATCGGGGGAGCTGGCAAAAGGAGGGGGTTTCTCTGGTTTCGGCTCGTTCGGTGGATGGGCTGGAAGTCCGCATGGCTTCAGAGAATCTGCCTACCGTTTGGTGTTACCCTTTGCTTGATGTGGAAAAAGGTCCAGATGGGCCAATTCGCCAAGGAAACTGTATCCTCTTTGGGCAGCATATTGATTTAAAGCCAGGGAAAAAGGCGGAGGCTCGTTTGAAGGTGACTTTTCGCAAGATTGCCGAACCCGCCTAAATCTGATAGTATCTTGTTGTATGAAAATCTCTTCTGGCTTTGCTTACCTTGCTCTGATGGGGGGGGCTTTTCTGGCGGGTTGCACAATTCCTGGTGACGCAGAGAATGTGACGACGACTTACGGGGATACGACGACACCAGCCTCGACTGAGGTCAAGCCTGGGGCAGAAGCAGATGCGAAGACTTCACCGACGGCGGCGGCGGATGAGAAAAAGCCGTGGACTCCTCCGCAAGGAACAGAAAAGAGTGCGCCAGGAAAAGCAAGTTACCCCAAGGGAGAAAAAGTTTCGGGCAAAGCGGGGATGGTGCGAAGTCCTTATGCGCCTTATGCAGGGTTGGTCGACGTGAAAGGTTTTGCTCCTGGAACAGAAGTGAAGTGCCCTTACACGGGCAAAATATTCTTGGTTCCGTAGGGTTGGGTTTTTCTACTCCTTATCCAATTATGGACCCCCTTTTACAGGTTTTGAAAGAGCGTGGGCGATGCTCGGTGGGGGAATTGGCGCAATTAACCGGGAAGACGGAAAAGGAAGTTGCGGCAGCCCTACAAAAATACGAGAAGGAGCGCGTGATTCTTGGCTATCAGGCGATTTTGGATTCGGACAAGACTGGGCATGGGGGAGTTCGCGCGGTAATTGAGGTAAAGATTACACCTGAGAGGGAGGGTGGCTTTGATCGGATTGCCGCGAGGGTGGCGCGGTATCCAGAGGTGGTCTCCTGCCAGTTGATGAGTGGGGGCTATGATCTTTTGATTGTGGTGGAGGGATCCGATTTAAGGCAGGTGGCTAGTTTTGTTTCGGAGAAACTTTCCACTTTGCAAGGGGTGATTTCCACCGCGACCCATTTTCAGTTGAAGACCTACAAGGAGGCGGGGGTTCTTTTTTTGGAGGATGAGAAGATCGAAAGATTGGCGGTTTCGCCGTGAAAAAGACGAGTGAGTTTCTGGCAACGCACGTGCAGGCGATTCCGAGGTCGGGAATTCGTGATTTCTTCGAATTGGTACAAAAACGTGGGGATGTGATTTCCTTAGGAATTGGGGAGCCGGATATTTCGGCTCCTTGGGCGGTGCGGGAAGCGGCGATTTTTGCCTTAGAAAATGGGCGGACAGGATATACCTCGAATCTGGGGAGCCTGAAGTTGCGTGGGGAAATTTCTAAGTACATCGAGAAAATCTGCGGACCGGGTTATGACCCTGAATCTGAAATTCTGGTAACGGTGGGGGTGAGTGAGGCGATTGATCTAGCGCTGCGGGCGGTGATTAATCCAGGGGAGACGGTGTTGTATCATGAGCCTTGCTATGTTTCCTACGCGCCCTCGATTGGTTTGGCGCATGGAAAGGGTCGAGGGATTCCCACTCGAGCGGAGGACGGTTTTCGGTTGGAGCCTGCGGCGGTGGCAAAGGCGGCGACAGCGGGGGCGAAGGTCCTCTTGCTCAACTTTCCGACCAATCCGACGGGCGCGGTGATGAGGGGTAAAGATATGGATGCGTTGGCGAAAGTTTGTGTCGAAAAAAACCTACTGGTGATTAGTGATGAGATTTACGCAGAGCTGAGTTACGAGGGGGTGCACGAATCGATCGTCACCCGACCGGGGATGAGAGAGCGGACGATCCTCTTGCATGGTTTGAGTAAGGCGTTTGCCATGACGGGATTTCGTATTGGCTACGCCTGTGCGCCGGCCCCGTTGATCGAAGCGATGATGAAAATTCATCAATATGCGATTCTTTGTGCGGCGACTCCGAGTCAGGAGGCGGCGGTGGAGGCGTTGCGCGGGGCCGAGGCGACGACGAGCGAAGCTCGGGCGAAGTACCAGATCCGCCGAGATTATTTGCGGAATAAGTTAGAGGAGGCGGGGTTGAGGCCGACGAATCCGGCGGGAGCTTTTTATCTTTTTGTGGATGTGCGGAGTACGGGGCTGTCTTCGAGGGAGTTTGCCTTGCGCTTGCTGGAGGAGGAGAAGGTGGCGGTGGTGCCAGGTGAAGCTTTTGGTCCTGGAGGGGAGGGATTCGTACGGTGCAGTTATGCCACAGGATTGGATCGGATTGAGGTGGCGGCGGAGAGGATTGTGCGTTTTGTTAAAAAAATAAAAGGCGGTCATGGAGCCCCCGCTTTGGTAGGGACGAGGTAGGATCGCTTTGCAAGCGGATGTGGTGGTGGTGGGAGCTGGGCACAACGGGTTAATTTGTGCCTGTTATTTAGCCAAAGCCGGACTGAAGGTGGTGGTGGTCGAGAAGAGGGATCTTCCTGGAGGGGCGGTCTGCACACGGGAGGATTTGATTGCGGGCTTTCGAATGGATGTGGGGTCCTCGGTGCACATTATGATTCATCTGACGCCGATCTTGGCGGAGTTAAATCTAGCGAGAGAAGGGTTGGAATATATTGAGATGGATCCGTGGGCCTACTATCCAGTGGAGGGAACGGGGCGGGGGATTTCTTTTCATCGCTCAGTGGAGAAAACTTGTGAAAGTATTGCCCAATTTAGTTTGCGGGATGCGGAGGCCTACCGACGGTATGTCGAGCGGTGGACGGAGTTGAATGAGGGGGTATTTGAAACTTTCTTGGCACCGCCTTCTCCGGGGAGGCTTTTTGGGACGATTCTGAAGCGGAATCTTTTTCGGCCGAAGTCGAGGAAGCTTTGGTCGAGTTTGGATACGGCGCGGCAGTTGATGGCTCCGTATGGGTCGGTGATTCAGGAGACTTTTGAAAACGAGCATTTGCGAACGGCGATGCTTTGGCTCTCAGCGCAAAGTGGACCGGCGCCGGCGGAGGTGGCCACCGGGGATATGTTTGGTTGGAATGCGATGATTCACCGGTGCGGGGCGAAACGGGCGAAGGGTGGTAGTGGGGCTTTGGCGACGGCTTTAGTCAAGTGTCTGCAAAGGCATGGGGGAGAGGTTGTTTTGGGGCAGGCGGTCAAGGAGGTGAGGAAGGCGGGGAAGGGGTGGGAGGTGGAAGCGGGAGAGAGGGTTTTTACGGCGGGTAAAGTGGTGGCGGCGTGCCATTTAAAAACATTCTTTTGTAATTTATTGAAGGAGGGCCCGAAAGATTTGACGGAGCGGATGGGCAAAGCGAGAATTGGAAATGGTTTTGGGATGGTGGTGCGGCATGCGGTGGAGGAGTTACCGGTGTATGGACGGGAGAATGAGAATGGGAGTAAGCCGAGGGAGTACCATTCGGCGATGCAGCTACTGTGTCGGAATCAGGATATGCTGGAGAGTAGTTATCGGGACTATCTGGCTTTTCAGCCGCCAGCGAAGCCCAGTGTGATAGCGATGACTTTTTCGGCGATTGACCCGTCCGTAGCTCCTGAGGGGAAGCATACGCTTTTTACCTGGGCCCAGTACCATAGTTACGAGCTGCGGAACGGGGAGAGCTGGGATGGGATTCGGGAGAGGGAGGCGGATAAGTTGTATGATCTGGTTTGCGAATATGCACCGAACATGAAAGGGAAGATGATTGGACGATATATCCAGACTCCGCTGGATCTGGAGAGAGACTTGGGACTATTGAGAGGGAATGTGATGCATTTCGAGATGAGTCTTGATCAGATGTTTATGTTTCGGCCTTTGCCGGAAATCTCCTGTTACCGAGCGCCGATGAAGGGTTTGTATTTAACTGGGGCAAGCACTCACCCTGGGGGCGGTGTGTTTGGGGCAAGTGGGAGGAACACAGCCAAAGTGATCCTGGGTTGGCGGGGCTAGGAGAAAGGGGTAGGATTTAATTATGGCCACAGCAGTCTCTACAAAAAGGAAGCATGTAGATCCGGTTCGCCAGTTTTCGATTTTTCTAGCGAATAAAGCGGGTCGGTTGCTGGAGTTGATTCGGATTCTGCATAGTCGGCAAGTGCACGTGGTCGCGCTGACGATTTTGGATACGACGGACAGCTCGATTGTGCGAATGGTGGTAGATGATCCGGATCAGGCCCGGGCGATTTTTCATGAACAAGCGGTTGCGCATACTGAGTCTACCGTGGTGGCGGTCGAGTTGGGGGCGGCGACGGAGCTGCCGAAGGTATTTTCTTCTTTGTTGGAGGCGGAGATTAATATTCTGACGACGTATGCATTTTTGGTGAGGCCCGAGGCAAAGCCTGCCCTATGTTTGAATTTAGATGACAATGAGTTGGGGGGACAGGTCTTGAGTCGGGGTGGCTTTAAACTGTTGGGGCAGGGCGACATTTCCCGCTGAGGCAGAAGTTAGGGATGAGTCGGTTGGAAGCTACGATTCGAGACGGGAAAAGAGTAACGGCTGAGGAAGCCTTGGAAATTTACGATTGGCCCTTGGCGCGGTTGGGGAGATTAGCGGATGAACGGAGGAATCAAGCGAAGGGGGCGGACTATGGCGGACGGGGCAAGGAGGTGGTGACCTATATGGTTGATCGAAATATCAACTACACGAACGTTTGTGATGTCTACTGCAAGTTTTGCGCTTTTTATCGAACGGAGAAGGATGCGGATCACTATGTTCTCTCGCAGGAGCAGATCGACGGGAAGATTGATGAGTTGCTGGCGGTGGGAGGGAATCAGATTCTGTTGCAGGGAGGACACCATCCGAAGTTGAGTCTGGAGTGGTATTTAAATTTGTTACGGCATTTACGGGCGAAGTATCCCCAAGTGAACATTCACGGATTTTCTCCGCCAGAATTTAATCATTTTGCGGAGGTTTTTGGCCTGACCTTAAAGGAAGTAGTTGGGTTATTCCGAGAGGCGGGGCTGGGGAGTATTCCAGGGGGGGGTGCAGAAATATTGGTGGATCGGGTCAGGCAGAAGATTGCCCCGCGGAAATGCGACACGGAGGGGTGGTTGAAGGTGATGGAGATTGCCCATGGGATGGGGATGCGTTCGAGCGCGACGATGATGTTTGGGCACGTGGAAACTCCGGCGGAGCGAATCGAGCATCTTGGACGACTACGAGATTTGCAGGACCGGACGGGGGGATTTACTGCCTTCATTTGCTGGACCTTTCAGCCTGAGAACACGGTATTGAAGGTGGCGAAGATGGGATCGCACGAGTATTTGCGGATGCAGGCCCTTTCGAGAATTTTTCTGGATAATATTCCGAATGTGCAGTCGAGCTGGGTGACGCAGGGTCCTGCGATGGGTCAGGTAGCTTTAAAGTTTGGGGCGAACGATTTCGGAAGTTTGATGATGGAAGAGAACGTGGTTTCAAGTGCGGGGACGAGTTTTCGGCTCAGTTTGGAGGAGATGCGGAGATTGATTCGTGAAGCGGGGTACGAGCCGTGGCAGAGAAACAACGAGTACGAGCTCTTAGGCGGGGCGGGGGAGAGTCCAGCCCTGATGGCGTAAGGAGCTGGTTGGTCAGTTGGCGGATGGATTTTCTGGGAGCGGTTGGAAAAAAAAGAGCGAGAGAGATGAGAACTGGTCAAGAGCCACCTGTTGGCTAAAAAAATGCGATGAGAAAACTAAGTGGGGTTGCGCGGGTGGGATGGCTGGGGGTGGCGCTGGGGGGGGCGGTGGCGTTGGGGGTGGTGGGGTTGCAGCGTGGGGAACCAGTGAATGCCCTTTGGTTGGTTGTGGCGACGGGTTGTGTCTATGCGATTGGGTATCGTTTTCATAGTGCTTGGCTGATGGCCACGGTACTGATGATTGACGAGAGTCGAGAGACTCCAGCGATACGGTATGCGGACGGGCGAGATTTCGTGAAGACGAATCGGTGGGTGGTCTTTGGACACCATTTTGCGGCGATTGCGGGTCCAGGGCCTTTGGTGGGGCCGGTGTTAGCGGCGCAGTTTGGCTATTTGCCAGGCCTGCTCTGGATTCTGATCGGTGCGGTATTGGGGGGTGCGGTGCATGACAGTATTATTCTGTGGTTGAGCGTTCGGCGTGGAGGGAAGTCGGTGGGGCAGATGTTGCGAGATGAGGTAGGACCGACGGCGGGGACGATTGCGGTAATCGGGCTGCTAGGAATTTTGACGATGTTGATGGCGGTACTGGCCTTGGTGGTGGTCCGGGCGTTAGCGGAAAGTCCGTGGGGATTATCGACGATTGTTTTGACGATGCCTCTCGCGCTGGCGATGGGGGTGGGGTTGCGGGGTGCGGGTGGAGTGAGAACGGGGTGGGTAACGGGGTTGGGGGTGTTGGCACTGGTGGGGTGTGTTTGGGCAGGAAAGTGGGTGTCGGACGTTCCGACCCTCGCGAGAATGTTTACTTGGGATGGGCCGACCTTGGCCTGGTCGATCATGGGGTATGGACTGATGGCGAGCATTCTTCCGATCTGGCTTCTGCTGGCTCCGAGAGATTATCTGAGCTCGTTTTTAAAGATTGGAACGGTGGCCGCCTTGGCCGTGGTGGTGGCGATTTTAGCGCCGCAGTTGCAGATGCCTGCATTGACCCAATTTATAGATGGGAGTGGGCCGGTTTTTGCTGGGCCTGTTTTCCCGTTTTGTTTTATTACGATTGCTTGTAGCGCGGTGAGTGGTTTCCATTGTTTGGTGGCGTCGGGGACGACGCCCAAATTATTGGCGAGTGAGGCGGACATCCGGGTGGTTGGTTATGGAGCGATGATTACGGAGATGTGCGTGGGGGTGCTGGCTTTAGTAGCGGCGTGTGCCATGCCGCCGGGAGAGTATTTTGCGATTAACCTGAGGGGGGAGCCGGCGGCGGTGGTACAGCAGATCACGGCGTTGGGCTTTCCCGTAAGTGAGAAGCAGATGGCGGACTTGGCGAGGTCGGTGGGGGAGAGCACCTTAATTGGGAGGACGGGCGGGGCGCCGACTTTTGCGGTGGGCATGGCGCAGATCTTTGCGAAATCGCTGGGGATAGTGGGGGGTGGGGCGATGGCGTTTTGGTATCACTTTGCGATTATGTTTGAGGCTCTTTTTATTTTGACGACGATTGATGCGGGGACGCGGATTGGAAGATTTCTGGTACAGGAGGTGCTGGGTTGGCTTTGGAAGCCGCTGGGTCAGGTGAACTCGTGGGTGGGAAGTGGGCTGGGGAGTTTACTTTTTGTTGGGGGGTGGGGTTGGTTTCTTTATCAGGGAGTGCTTGATCCACAGGGGGGAATTAATAGTCTTTGGCCTATTTTTGGGGTAGCGAATCAGCTTCTGGCGGTGATGGCGTTAAGTTTGGCGACGACGGTGCTCTTGAAGATGGGGAAGGGGAAGTTGGTTTGGGTAACTTTAGCTCCGTTGGGCTGGTTGGTGGTGGTGACGTTCTCGGCGGGGTGGATGAAGATATTTAGTCCTGATCCGCGCCTAGGATTTCTGGCGGGGTACGATCAAGCTTTGGCGGCGGGCCATGGGAAATTGGCGATGGCGCAGGCGACGAATGCAGGGATTACGGGATTCTTTCTAGTGCTAGTGGTGCTGGTCTTAGGAGCGTGCGGGAGGATTGCTTGGCGGAGGTGGCGGGGACTAAGTATTCCGCCTGTGACGGAGGAGAGGGTGGCCTAAAAAAAGATGGGAATGATGAGGATGGCGACGATGTTAACGACTTTGATCATGGGATTAATCGCGGGGCCGGCGGTGTCTTTGTAGGGATCGCCGACGGTATCACCAGTGACGGCGGCGGCATGGGCGAGGGATCCTTTGCCTCCGTGATTTCCTTCTTCGATATATTTCTTGGCGTTGTCCCAGGCTCCGCCGGAGGAGGTCATGGCGATGGCGACGAAGAGGCCAGTGACGATGGTGCCGACAAGGACTCCACCGAGGACGACGGGACCGAGGCCTGGGGTTGCGGCGACGACAACAACGAAGATGATGGGGAGGAGGGCGGGAACGACCATTTGGCGGAGGGCGGCTTTGGTAACGATATCGACACAGGTTCCGTAGTCAGGTTTCTCGGTGCCTTTAAGGATTCCTGGTTTTTCGGCGAGTTGGCGCCGAACTTCTCGGACGACAGCTCCGGCGGCGATGCCCACGGCGTCCATGGAGCGGGCGGTAAAGACGAAGGGGAGGAGGCCACCGATGAAGAGGCCGATGATGACTTTGGGTTCAGTGAGGGAGAACTCGAGGCTGGGCATGGCAGAGCCTAAGGCAAGGAAGTGGACTTTGAGTTCTTGAACGTAGGAACCAAAGAGAACGAGAGAGGCGAGACCGGCGGAGGCGATGGCATAACCTTTGGTAACGGCTTTCATGGTATTGCCGACGGCGTCGAGCTCGTCGGTACGTTCGCGAACAGATTTAGGCATGCCGGACATGACTGCGATCCCGCCCGCGTTGTCGGTGATGGGGCCGAAAGCGTCAAGAGAGATGATGATGCCTGCCATGGAGAGCATGGCCATGACGGCGATGGCGATGCCGTAGAGTCCTGCGAAGTGGTAGCTAAGGAAGATAGCGATGCCGATAAAGCCGACGGGCAGGGCGGTAGCGTGGGAGCCGATGGCGAGGCCAGCGATAATGTTGGTGGCGTGGCCAGTTTCGGAGGCCTTTGCGATATGGCGGACGGGGGCGCAGTGGGTGGAGGTGTAGTAGTTGGTGATGAGGAGGACAACGAA
>CAMCNF010000047.1 GCA_945876115.1 Verrucomicrobia subdivision 6 bacterium
ATCCAGATAGCGCCAATCCGATTGCTCCCAACTGGAACCAAAGACGGTATGATCGATAAAGCGTGCGAAGGGGAGCCAAGGAAGCAACCGGGGACTGCTTCCTAAAAAAATCGAGCTGCTGTGCGGCAGGAGAGGCATAACTCATTGCGAGAGTGAGAATAAAAAGTCAGGAATTAATGTCGAGATAAATTGGGTTTTTGCGAAAAGGGATTGGGGTCGCGGACCAGAGAGATGGGGTATGTGGGTGTTGAGGCGTAAACTTCAGGGTGGGGAGTTAGACTATTTCGGAATGCGGATTTAGAATTTCGAATTGAAGGCAAAGCAATGAACAAGATTGAGCTGGAAAGGCGGACAAAGGAGTTCTCGCTGCAATTAATCCGGTTTTTGGAAAGTCTGCCCAAAAACTACCTTGGCGAAACCCTGGGCAGGCAGCTTCTTAAATCCGGAACCTCGATTGGAGCAAACTATCGTGAGGCGAATCGGGCGGAGTCGAAAGCGGATTTTATCCATAAGTTAGCCATTGTGGAGAAAAGAAGCTTCGGAAACCCTCTATTGGCTGGAATTGATGCTGGAAGGAGGAATTGGGGCAAATCAGGAGGCTATAAGGCTTATGCAGGAGGCCACGCAACTGTTGGCCATATTTACAGCGGCTGGACGAACATCGAAAGGCCTCCGATGATTTCCAATTTCGAATTTGAAATTTTGAAATCCGAAAATCAATCAGCTCATCCCTACCATGATTTAGGGCTACCAGTTTTTGGTGTCAGATTTAAGCGAAGATCAAGATGTTCAAACGTGAACCCCGGCAGGGCCGATGGCCCCCATCGCCCGATAGCAATTTTTCTGCCCCGAACCAAAAACGAATCGATCGGACGACCGGGACGGTCGTCCCTACCATGATTTTGGTTTACCAGTTTTGGGTATCAGATCTAAGAAGATTACGAATATTCAGCCGTGTAGAATTTAACTACTCGGAGTCAACTCAGAGCATGCTCAGCTCAGACTCTGAGTTGCGGATTCTACCTACCGGAGCTGATTACCAAAACACTGTGACGGGATATTGAGCAAAAATCTTATCGGGCGAAACGAGAATCGACCCTGTGAGTTTGGCTTGGACGATCAACAGTCGATCGAAGGGATCGCGATGCACTGAAGGAAGTCGTGAGAGGCCGAAAATCGCTGTATCGGTTAAATCCAACTTCGTAAACCCGTATCGGTCCAGTTCACGAGGGAGAATTATGGCAGGCTCATCGGACATGGGAAGTTTCCCCAGCTGATACTTGATCTGGATCTCCCACAAGCTGATCTGACTGTAAAAAACCTCCGACCTCGGGTCGGCTAGCTCACGTCGAACTGCTGCTGGAACAGAATCCTCCTGACCCATGAGATAGATCAGTGGAGCTGTGTCTAAAAGGTAGGTGCCAGGCATTGATTTCTACCTCATTCCCCAGCGAACATTTTTTGAACCTCGGAGTCGGCTTCGAAAAACTCCGGCCCAAGTTTGAACATGCCCTTAGACATGCCAAAAACTCTTGGGGCCGTGCCCCTGCGATCCAGCGGCCTAATCTCCGCAAACGGTTTGTTACGGTCACACAGAATCACTGTTTCGCCTGATTTGACTAGTCTTGCGTATTTGGAAAGTCTTGATTTTGCCTCATTTATATTGATTTGGATCATATAGATTAACTAGGTCATGTTTAAGGTCATGTCAAGTTTTGGGTATGATTTAAGGCAACCGTCTGCTGGTGAAGATGTTTACCTCTCAGATCCTTCAGTCGGCAGATCAGGCCTACGGCGTTTTGCATCCCGCGGTTGCGGGAAACGTCACCGCGGTTGCGGGACGCGCTCACGCGCGCTTACGCGTGGGTGTGTTACGTCGAAGCAAAAAAAAACCACACAGCCTACCGAGTCTTGTTCTCCGGCGGGAGTCGGCCCTCGGCGATAGCACGGCGGCGGTTGATGGGAAATTGCAGGGAGAAGGGGCACTTGAATGTTCACGCTTGAACCTTGGTAGGGGCGATGGTCCCCATCGCCCAATAGAAATTTTACTGCCTTGAACTGGAAACGTATCGATCGGACGACCGGGACGGTCGTCCCTACCACGATTTAAGTTTACCAATTTTATTCTTAATGGCAGCTCCTTGGTTAAAAACGAACATTGTCGCTTCATCAAGCCAAGCCAAGCGCTGGCCAGGAGTCATCCGATCAAACTCCGTGTGCCCGTCGTAATCCTCTGGCCGCGAAAGTCGGACTGCCTCCAGTGCCTGTTCCTGAACTTTATCTTTCATCCTGCCTTAATTTTTGCCTCCAGGGCGGCGATGTCCAGCAGGTCCTTTGGACGCGGAGGCTGAATAGCTTTTTTCAAAGCAAGAAGTCTGTCCGGAGAAATAATCTGGAATCGGATGCCTCCAACTTCCATCCATTGGACGTGCGGTTTCAGCGATTCGTACGAGAGTTCAGGACGCAGAAATACATCCAGCTGCAAGATGGGTTCATCGGGGTTAACAAAGGTAAATACCAGTGCCTGCTTTTCCTCCACCATCGCCTGCCTAACCTTAGGATCCGCTAAGGTTTCTGGACGGACTGGCGCCCGAGGCACGAGTCCCATCTTATTCATTACCTGAATCAGGCGATCCCAATTCATAGGGTCCATGTAAATCGCCACGTCGACATCCATCGTGACCCGCTCGACACCGTGAAGTACACAGGCGACACCGCCGGCTAAGATAAAATCCACACCCCCAGCCACCAGTTCCTTCAGAATTTTCGTGTGTGGACCCATGGGCGATCTCCTAAGGCTTAGGCGGGAGAGACTTTTTGCTGAGATTATGCTCCAGCAATCGAGTATGGCGGACGAGGGTGGAGTAGAAGGTGGAAGCGGCGATATAAAAGCCTGGGTACCCGTCGAGGAAACCGAGCCTGATAAAATACGCCCGCGTAAATCTCCAGAAGGCGCGGAACCCTGCTTCGGTGGGAGACCAACGAGAACCTTTTTTGATTCGCGACTCCAAATAGAGATCGGAAAAGTAGTTAATCTTCGATACGTAACTGGAAATAGACGGATTCGAGTAGTGGAGGATATCTCCTGACAGCGTGGCGACATTCCCTTCCACCATAAGCCGATCGTGGGGATCGGTGCCGCCCCACCTCGCCTTCCCTGTTCGCCAGAGGCGCATCTGCCAGTCGGGATACCAGTCGCCATGCCGCACCCAGTGCCCCAGAAAAAGAGAGCATCGCGCCATCCTCAAAGCGACAGGACCCCCGTCTTTCGCCGTCAGAAAAAAGCGGTGAATCGAATCCTTTAATTTGTCGGAGATTTCTTCGTCAGAATCGAGGCCCAGGATCCAAGGCTGGGCGGCCTTATCCGCGGCCGAGTTCTTTTGGGCAATATGCTCTTTCCACGATTCGCGGAATACTTTTGCCCCATGCTCACTCGCAATTTTATCGGTACCATCCGTGATGTCGTCGTTGACCACGACAATCGTCTCGGCGACCCACCCTTGGACGCTTTTGAGGGCCCGTCCAATTCGAGCGGAGTCGGGCCCCGAGATCATGCAAACAGAAATGGGAAGCGGGGTAGGCATACGGCTAGGTTACCGATAATGGCCTGAAGATGAAGATTAAGATCGAGCCTCCTTCTTTATCGGCTCGCAGGAGGACAGGTTTATGTTTATCTTTCTAAGTTGAAGGACAGGTGCCGGAGCGGTCTATCGGGCTCGCCTGGAAAGCGTGTGTTGGGTTAAACCAACCGTGGGTTCGAATCCCACCCTGTCCGACTCTACTTCGCACCGAACGCTCCGCGATTGTGCTTCGAAGAGCTGGAGGACAGGGAATCCATTCTGCGGGACGCGAGAATTGGCTAGGTCTCAGTGTAATGGGGGACCAATCCCACCCTGTCCGTTCTCTTTTGAGGACAGGGAATCCATTCTGCGGGACGCGAGAATTGGCTAGGTCTCAGGGTAACGGGGGACCAATCCCACCCTGTCCGCATTGTAATGCAAGAAGATGCAACGAAAAAATTCCGCCGTGACAATTTCGTGACAGATTTTGCACAAGTCATTTTTCTGTTTATTGTCCCATAAAACTATAGCCTCTTAGTTTGTACTAAAAAAAGGAACCTCACCCATGACTAAACAGATCCAATCAATTCTAATAGCTTTAGTGACTGCATCCAACTTGTCCCTCGCAGACAGCGCCCCGGAAGCATCCGCTCAAGACACCAAAAAGATGGTTAAGAATAACTTCGTTGAAACAGCGCAGAAGGGGATCAAACTCTCCGGTTATGTGGATACCGGCTACAGCTACAACTTCACCGGAGCCTCCGATGGTACCTCTGATGTGTCAGGCCGATTTGGTAGTGATACGGCGGCCAAGGGTGATTTTAACCTTTATGCGGTCAAACTTGCTCTTGAAAAATCTCTTACCTCCGAGAACTGTGCCCAGGCCGGCTTCCGAACTGATGTGATGATCGGGGAAGATGCCAACTATCTGATTAATCGTGGAAACAACACCACCATTGGTACTTTTTCGAATAACAACCAAGATTCGAACGCATTATTTCTTGAGCAGGCTTACGTTTCGATTCGCGCTCCTGTGGGTAACGGGTGGGACTTTAAGGTGGGGAAGTTTGTTTCGATCCTTGGCTACGAAGTGATCGAGCGCCCAGCCAATATCAACGTGACCTATGGTTTGCTTTGGCAGCAGATGCCCCTCTTTTACACTGGGGTATTATCCTCTTATAAGTTTAATGACTACCTCGACGCCAAGCTGGGTGTGGTTAACGGTTCGCAAACCGACAACAATACCTCCACGAGTTTGGACGGTGACGGGTGTGCTGTTCTGGCCGCATTGAATGTGACGGCCCCGGGGGGGAATGCGAACTGGAGCAATAATTTTCAATATAGCTCTAATAACGATACCAATACTTCCCAGTTTCCGTCGTCAGCTAGTTCCACAAGCACGGGTATCGAGAATGCCACAAGCGGAACTGGCTATGCGTTGATCTACAACTCTTGGGGCAACTGGGCCCCGAAGTTTGCGGACGACAAACTCTTATTGGCTTTTAACGCCCTTTTAGGAACGGCCAGTACCAACAATGGTGATCCCTCCCAGCCTGGCACGACATGGTACGGAGCGGGTGCTTATGCTAAATATCGGTGCAACGACTGGTTTTCGTTTTCTGGTCGTGGCGAGTATTTGGGTGGAAACAATTTTCAAAAACTCCAAGAGCCCAATACTTTGCTAGCGAAGCAAGGTCTAAGCTTATGGGAAGCCACCTTTACCGCGGGTTTCAATGTCATCGACAACCTTCTTATCCGCGCGGAGTACCGCCTAGATTGGGGCACAGGATCTGTGAACAACAATGATACGGCGTCTCTGAGTGATCTGAATGCCAGTTCAGGACCAGCCCACTATGCTGGCGTGGAAGTCGTTTACAGCTTCTAAGGAGATTCCCAGCTTCAAAGAAAACCCCGGAAGGCCTCGGCCTCCCGAGGGGGTTTATCGATACGGTTTGGTGATTTCGGACTCGAAATGAGGGGAATAAATCCCGTGACAGTTCGTGACAGCAAAACTGCAAGTCGTTTCACGATATTGCGAATGGTTGCTTTTCTAAGTCTCTAAGTAGCTGATTATTAGCTTTTAAAGCGTCTTTTCGAATCCCACCCTGTCCGACCTTCTCTGAGGACAGGGGTATTTACTCACGCAAAGGTCGCTATGGGCGCGAAGGGGGGTGAAGGGATTAGGGATTAAGGGGGAAAGGGATATTAAGAGCTTTGCCAAACAAACTCAACGGGCTTTGCGATCCGTGGGTCCAAGCTGTGATGGACAGGGCAACCAAGGGCGGCTGCTTCCAGTAATTTTCTTTGCGGGTGATTTTCGGGGAGTGGAATAGTGATCGTCGATTTGAGTGCCACAATTCTCCGTGGTGTATCGCTGCTCATTTCTTTCGTCGTTTCAATGGTCATTCCCTCAAGGCTGACGGAGTGGCGCTTGGCAGAAATCCCCATGATCGTAGCCATACAGGTGGCCAACGCGGTGGCAACAAGGTCGGTGGGCGAGAAGGATTCTCCCTTGCCCTCATTATCGACAGGGGCATCGGTCGAGAGCGTAGCCCCTGACGGCCCGTGGGTAGCGGAGCAGCGAAGCTGACCCTCGTAAGAGACCGAGATTTTTACCAAGTTGTTGCTCGGCTTAATCGTGAGTCGCACCGGAGCTGCGAGCCCAACTCCCCGCGAGGCCGAGGAGGAACATAATTCCCGAGCCCGCCACTGCACCGAGAAGAACCTTCAGGAGCTCGAGGGTCATTGATCGACGCTGATTTTGCAAAGCGCGGGCGGTGCCTTCTCTGAGTTGGGCTTTTTGGGTTTCGGTCTGGGCCGTGAGCTTTGAAATAAATTCATTAGCCTGGAGGGTGGTGCGATTTTGCTGATTAAAATTCACCACCACACTTTGGAGTTCGGCCGGAGTGAGAATTTTGACTCGATCAACGGTAGTTTCGAGTTGGCGCATTTGAGCTTGGCTCTGAGTGGTGATCTGCTGTTCGGCCGCAACGATCAAGCGATTGCCAGTGGCTAAAGCCGCGACGATAACGACAAGAAATCCGCCCGCGTAGATAAAGGGTACAAAAGAAAGAAGGCGCATCACCGTTCTCTCTATCGGGAGGGGCATGACCCGCGGGAAGGCGAGCAGAACTCCGAGAGCAAGAAGAGGAACGGGGGTACGATCGACTAGGCCTGAGCTAAACCGAAATGCTTGGAGCGCCCCACCAAATGGATTGCCGAGAAGTTGAAAGAGGAGATCGATGCCAGCGAAGACAAGCAGGCCATAACCGACAACGCGAATGATTTGAGGGGCAGGATTTGTGGTAGATTTCATAGCTCGAAGGCTGGGCTACGATGCTGATTTGTCGAGCTTCAAGGGATTTTCTCCCAGACAGGTCGTGAATAAATGGCAAGAGATGACGAGCCGGCGTTATCCATGTTCTTTCATTTAAAGAAAGACGGCGACTTTCCTTGCTTTGGTGTATATTGGGAGTCGAGATGATGGCGCTCCTCAATGCCTCGGATTGGGATCGAACGAAGGCGGGCATGCTTCTCCAGCGGGCTGGATTTGGGGGCACTCCGGATGAGGTGGACACGCTCGCCAAGCTTCCCCCAGCTGAAGCCGCTGAGTCGCTTCTGGGCACTTCCAAGTTTCTTGCCTTCGATCCCCCCTCCTTCTTAGGGGAGATGAATATTCATGATCTGACACGAGAAGAGCGGGCCAAGATGGGTTCCCTTTCCGAGGAGGGCAAACAGAAGGCAAAGAGGGAATTCGCCCAGTACGCTCGTGCCACTCAAAGTCGGCAACTGACCGAGCTCCGTGGGTGGTGGCTGAAGCAGATGGCCGACCCCGCTCGGGCGGCCCGTGAAAAGCTGACCCTTTTTCTTCACGGGCACTTTGCTACCAGTTTCGAAAAGGTCCGTAGCCCTTACCTTCTCTATCAACAAAACATTCTCTTTCGCGAAAAAGGGTACGGCTCGTGGTCGGATCTGGTTTTGGGGGTGGCTCAGGACCCCGCCATGCTGATCTATCTCGATGGAACTCTCAGCCGAGCGGAGGCCCCTAACGAAAATTTTGCCCGTGAGCTGTTTGAGCTTTTTCTACTCGGCGAAGGTAATTATACGGAAAAAGATATCCAAGAGAGCGCCCGCGCTTTCACGGGTTGGACCGTCAGCTCGGGCGGCGGAAAAAAGGGCGGCCTTCAGTCCGGGTCTCGCCCCTCGTTTAAAAACATAGAGAAATGGCATGACTCAAAATCAAAAACAATTTTTGGATCGACCGGAAACTTCGATGGGACGGATGTGGTTCGATTGGCCTTGGCCCAAGAAGCTTCCTCGCGATGGATCACGCAAAAACTTTGGCGCTTCTACGCAGGCTGGTCGCCACCCGAGCCCCTTCTACAGGAGTTAGTGCGCGAGTGGAAATCTCTCGAAGGCCAGATTCGACCCTTCCTCATGGCGATATGGACGAACCCCAACTTTTACGATCCCGCCCGAGCGGCCGACCGAGTGAAATCCCCCACCGAATGGTTGGTGGGACTGTGCCGACAAATCGATCGACCTATGCCTGCCCCCGCTCTTTCCGCCCATATTTTGAGCCAGCTCGGTCAAATTCTTTTCGAGCCTCCCAATGTCAAAGGATGGGACGGGGGTATCGCTTGGATCAATACGGCCAGTATCACCCGCCGTTATGAGTTCGGTTCGTGGTTGGTGGAAGGTACTCAAGGGCTACAGAAACTCGGATCTCTCAATATGGTACGGGTGGCTGCCGAAAGTGGCGCGATGGCGGTATCCCCACCCGAGATTAGCCCTGAGGGGATGGTGGTCAGCCATTCCACCAAAGACATGGCTCCAGCAGAAAAGCAGGCCGCCACAGAAAAAATGCGGGAAACGATCGCACTTTCCCCTGCCCCGATTGCTTCGATTGCCACCGCAGAGCAACGTCAAAGCCCAGAAAAGCTTCTGGCGGCGTTGTCCACGCGGTTCCTACCTGGCGAAACGATCTCCGAAGATTTACGTAAGCGTTTTCAGGAAGCGGCTGGGGATAAAGTTCCGCTGACCGATGCTGCCATCCGAAAAATGATTTTGTCGATTGTGCAAAGCCCCCTGTATCAAGTGACATGAAAGGAGCCCGATGAATATTGATGAACTAAAAACACGGCGGGAGTTCCTGCGAACAGGGCTCTTGGGAGGTTCTCTCTGCTGGACTATGCCTGCTTTCCTGAGTCGGACGATGCAGTCACTCCACGCTGAAGCCGATGGAGCCTTAATTCAGGGGGTCACGGGACGAGACGGAAATATTTTAGTCGTTTTGCAACTTGCGGGTGGAAACGACGGCTTAAACACTGTGATTCCTTTGGGAAACGACGAGTATCGCAAATCTCGGCCGACGATCGGGGTCCCCGAGGCGTCGATCCTGAAGCTTGATCCTCAAACTGGGTTGCACCCGTCTCTTTCTGGACTGGCTTCCGCCTACCAGGAGGGCCATTTGGCGGTGGTGCAAGGCGTCGGTTACCCAAATCCCAATCGATCTCACTTTCGTTCGACCGAGATTTGGGCGACGGCGGTTGATTCGAATAAATCATCTAACACCGGTTGGATAGGACGCTATTTCGACAACGCTTGCTCCGGTTGCGACGCCTCGGTGGGGATTGCCATGGCCTCCCAAATGCCCCAAGCCCTGACCGCTTCCGTTCCAAAAGGGGTTCTTTATCAAGGCGGGGGCGGGGGTGGAAAAAAGAAGAACAAAAAAAGTGCCGGGGGGAAGGCTCAGGCTGACGGGTCGATGATGATGGAGGAGGACGATGACGCTGGCCAGGCAGGAGGCTCGATCGGCATGTTGAATGGACCAGGGAATCTTGGAAAGCTCTCGGCTCTTGATTTCTTAGAGAGAACCGAGATGGACGCCAAGGTCAGCCAGCAGGAGATTGCCCAGGCTTCCAGCAAAGCTAAAAATTCTGTCCCCTACCCCGGCACGCGACTCGGTCAAAACTTTGCCATGGTTTCTCGCTTGATTGCAGGTGGCATGCCCACGCGAATTTACTACCTATCTTTGGGAGGATTCGACACCCACACCCAACAGGCTGGAGCCCATGAAAGACTCCTCAAAGAAATGGGAGACGCGGTGGCGGCGTTTTTGAGCGATCTGAAAGCGCAAGGCAATCTTGGGCGCGTGAGTCTGATGACCTTCAGTGAGTTTGGTCGGCGAGTTAAGGAAAATGCCAGCGGGGGGACTGACCACGGTGCGGCGGCCCCGATGTTTCTCGCGGGCGGCGGGATTAAGTCGGGCCTTTTAGGACAAATGCCCTCCCTCGCCCCGCAGGATCTTTTCGATGGAGATGTGAAGTACAACACCGATTTTCGATCAGTCTACGCCACGGTCTTGGAAAAACACTTAGGCGTTAAGTCGGCTGGGATTTTGCGGACTCAGTTTCCTCTTTTAGGAGCCTATAGTTAAAAAACCTGATGTGTGAGGTTGGGCGGGCCCGTTAGCCCCCAAAAGGAAAACCCCCGATGGCTATCCATCAGGGGTTTTCGCAAGCTTGGCTTCTAAGACGGATCAGACGTCGTAGTACATGAAAAATTCATGTGGATGAGGACGCAACCGCAAGGCGTCGTAATCTTTGACCCTCATTTCCACGATGGTATCGATCATGTCCTTGGTGAAGACATCTCCCTTGAGTAAGAACTCGTGATCTTTCTCGAGGGCTTGGGCAGCGCCAAGGAGGGAGTCAGGCGCACTGGGAATCTTCGCGAGCTCCTTGGGAGGAAGTTCGTAGAGATTCTTGTCCATGGGATCTCCTGGGTGAATACGGTTCTGGATTCCATCCAACCCTGCGAGGAGCTGGGCGGCACAGGCCAGATAAGGATTGGCTGCGGGGTCTGGAGTACGGAATTCTATCCGAACCGCCTTGGGATTGGATGAGTATGTCGGGATGCGGATGGCGGCACTCCGATTCCGAGCACTGTAAGCGAAGTTAACTGGCGCTTCGTATCCTGGGACGAGTCGCTTAAAGCTATTGGTGGTGGGGTTAGTGATGGCGGTCAGGGCCCGCGCATGTTTGATAATCCCGCCGATGTAGAAAAGGGCCAATTCACTCAGATTGGCGTAGCCTTTACCAGCGAAGAGAGGTTTTCCATCCCTCCAGATGCTTTGGTGACAGTGCATTCCTGAGCCGTTGTCCCCGAAAAGAGGCTTAGGCATGAAGGTGGCTGTCTTGCCGTGACGACGCGCAATATTTCGCACGACGTACTTGTAGAGGTTCATTTTGTCACCCGTGCGGACAAGGGTGTCAAAACGAATATCGATTTCCGCTTGCCCGGCAGTGGCTACCTCGTGATGTTGGCGTTCGATCTGCACTCCGAGATCTTCGAGCAAAAGGGTGATCTCGTTACGGATATCCTGCTGGGTGTCAGCCGGAGGGACGGGAAAATAACCTTCCTTCGGACGAATTTTGTAGCCGGTGTTGGGCATTTCATCGCGACCGCTGTTAAAGATTCCTTCGACCGAATCGACTTTATAAAACGAGCCTCGGGAGGAGGAGTCATACTGAACATCGTCGAAGATGAAAAATTCGGCTTCTGGACCAAAGAAGGCGGTGTCGCCAATCTTCGTCGTCTGGAGATATTTCTCGGCCCGCAGTGCGATGCTCCGAGGATCCCTTTCGTAGGTTTGCATCGTGATCGGATCGATCACCGTGCAAACGAGACTGAGAGTGGGTTCGGCATTAAACGGATCGATCATGGCGGTAGCCGGATCCGGCAGGACAAGCATGTCGGAGGCGTTGATCGACTTCCATCCGCGAATGGAGGAACCATCGAATCCTAATCCTTCCTTGAAGGTAGATTCCTCAAGCTCGGCAAGGGTGGTGGTAAAGTGCTGCCAGGTACCAGGGATGTCGCAGAATTTGTAATCGACCAATCTTGCGTTGTGCGCCTTGGCGAAGGCCAAGACTTCTTTTCCTGTTTTTGCGTTGAGATATCGTGCTTCCATTTTTTTAGCTCCTGTTTGTTTGTTGTTTGATTTGCTGGTGGGCATTTCAGACCGCTTTCTCTCCTTTGTCCTCCGTACGAATGCGGATGGCCTCATCCACAGGCAGAA
>CAMCNF010000048.1 GCA_945876115.1 Verrucomicrobia subdivision 6 bacterium
TGGCAAGACCTCCCCTTATTTCGTTCGACCCGAACCGGGGGAGATCTCGAGAATAACCCACGAATCGCTCCCCTGTGGGGGCCGATCATGGGCCGATGCGTACAAGACCTGACATTCCTTTGGCACAATTTTCCAAAACGCTTCCCGCCTGGTTTCGTCCAGCTCTTTCAAGGCATCATCCACTAACAAAACTGGGGTGCGTCGCCTGACCTCACGGATCAGCTCCAGCTCGGCGATTCGCACCGCCAAGCTCGCCGACCGTCGCTGCCCCTCGGACCCAAATCGCGACAAACTCCGTCCCCCTAAACTAAAATCCCAATCGTCCCGCTGCGGCCCCGTACAATTGAGGCCTCGCTCCCTTTCGTGCTCCCAGAGCCGATCTCTTTCAGCCCCACTCAAAGGAATTGGATCATCCGGTTGATAGGACACCCTAAGTTTCTCTGCTCCGGCCGTCAGCTCTCGATGAGCTTTTTCAAGGTGCGGCAAAAAGGCGCGTGCCAAAGCCTCCCGAGCGGGGCGTATGCTCGCTGCCAGTTCCGCAAGTGTGGTTGTCCACGCCTCCCACTCCTCCCGCGAAGCCTGCGGACGGCGAAGGAGGGCCGATCTTTGGCGAGTGATTTCCCTCAATCGCCGAAATTCGGGAAGTCGGCTCGGCTCAATCTCGCTTAACAAAAGATCAAATCCTGCTCTCCGTTCGGCGGAGCCCCCCTCAAGAACAACCGTGTCTCCCCCATGAGCCACCACCGTTAGGGCTCTCCCCCAAAACTCATCGGTCGTAGCCCCAGCTCTACCGTCCAACTCCAGCTCTCGGCCCGCCCCCCGAAAAACCACCCCTAGCCGAACTGGCCCCGCTTCATCCGCCCACGAGCCTTCGATTCGCCAACCTTCCGCCCCGTGTTGGGTCAAGTCCCGCAAAGCGCGCGTGCGGAAGGATCTTAAACGGGCGAGAACCGAGACCGATTCCAAAATGGTGGTTTTGCCCAGTCCGTTAGCTCCCGCGAGCAAAACGCGCGATCCGAGGTTTTCTAGATCAAGAGCTGTGTGACAGCGTACCGAAGTAAGGCGGAGTCGGCGAAGCACGCCGCTCGGCTCAGGCGGTCCGCATCGGCATGATCACGTAGAGAAAAGGTTTGTTGTAGCGAATGACTCCGGGGCTGAGCTCGTCGATAAAATCAAAATGGATTGTGTCGCTATCAATGTTTTTCAGCGGATCCGCCAAAAACTCCGGATTAAAGGCCATGGTAAACTCTTTTCCCTTATACTGAACGGGAATCGACTCATGGGCCTCGCCGACATCGGGGGTATTCGCCGCAATTTCCAAGTTGTGTTTGCCAAAGGTCAGCTTCACCGAGTTGGTTTTCTCACTTGAGAGCAAGGCCACCCGCCGAACGGAGTTAAGAAACAACTCCCGCTCTAAAGTAACCCGCTCTTTTGCTTCGGCGGGGATGACTTGCCGATAGTTAGGATAATTACCCTCAACCATTTTGGCCGCGATCACGGTGTGCCCGAAAGAAAAGAGTATCTGATTTTCTAAAATGGCAAAGGAGACGTCATCCTTGTCCCCTAGAAGCCTCTGGAGCTCGTGTACCGCCTTGGCAGGCAGAATGAACTCCCGTTCGCCCGATTTCGGAAAATCGAGCTCCTGGTCCGCCAAGGCGAGTCGCCGCCCGTCAGTCGCGACCACCGTAAGCTTCCCCTCTTTCAAACAGATGAGCAGGCCATTGAGGACATACCGCTTCTCGTCGGCCGACATCGCGTAGGAAACCCGCTTCATCAGCTCCTTCAGCCCCTTTTGCTCTATCTTGTAAATCGGGTTTTTTTCTCCGCCTTTCGAGGGGAACTCAGGAATAGCGGGGAATTCATCCGAGGGCATACCCATGATCTTAAAGAAGGCCGAACCACACCGCATGGTTGCACCAAGCTTTCCGTCTACATCCAAAGTAAGCTCTTCTGACGGTAGCTCGCGGATAATACTGAAAAGCCTTTTGGCGGGGAGCGTAACTGCCCCTTCTTTTTCAACGCCTGCTTCACAAGCCGTCCGAATCCCAATGTCCAAATCGGTAGCGGAGATCATCAGCTGGTTTTTATCTGCCTTGAGCAAGAGGTTGTTCAAGATGCCGATTGGTGTTCGGGTACCTACGACATTTTGGACTGCGGCTAGTGCGCCAAGGAATTTTTGCTTTTGGAGGATGAGTTTCATAAAGGTTCGTAAGTCAGAAGTTTGGGATAGATAGATATAGATTCAATACAACCATAATCATAAGCGAGTGGATAAGTCACGCGTTTTTGCCTAAGACACAGCAGACGAGAGTCTTGTGCCAAGAATAAGCTACGAATAAAAAGCGTTTTAAATGCGCTTGTTGATTTGGAGAACTCCTCTTCACAAGGATTCCGTATTGGTTATGCCCCTATTCACAGGACAAACGAATCTCCCTCTGTACTGGTGAGCAAGATGGGATGAACCCGAGATTTCCACAGGAATAACTCGGAAAAAGTTTCCAGTAAGCGCCGAGAAAAAGATTGGCCGTGTTTGAGTTCGGTTGAGCGGTTCATAGTCTTGAATAGATAAAAAGAGGCGAATTGCACGGCGACATACCTCAAGCCACACAAAAGCATGTTTGAGCCAAGGCCAGGCGTACGAAGTGGCGCAGTTAGCGATCAGCAGGCTCTTCGAGCTTGTGGGTGAGTAGGCCCACCATCTGGTGAAGCCGGTCATCGCCCTGCATCTTGGAGGTGATCGTCTTGCACGCGTGCAGTACGGTGCCGTGATCGCGACCCCCGAAGGATTCGCCGATCTCTTGCAGGCTCTTCCCAGTCATTTTGCGACTGAGATACATCGCAACCATCCGCGGGAGGGCGATGTGAGCCGGACGACGCTTGCTCGTCATATCTGCGATTCTCAAGTCGTATCCTTCGGCCACTCGGCGCTGGATCAACTCGATTGTCACGATCGGCTTGGTCTCTTGCTGGATGAAATCCTTGAGAAGCTCTTCCACCTGTACGGGAGTGATGTGACGATCGTGGAGTGCCGCCCAGGCTGCTACACGATTCAAGGCACCTTCGAGACGTCGGACGTTTGTCTTCACGCGCTCGGCGATGAAATGAAGCACCGACTCCCCCAAGCGAACCTGCATGGTGGAGGTTTTCTTGCGCAAAATCGCCAAGCGGGTCTCAATATCTGGCGACTGCAGCTCTGCGCTCAGCCCCCACTCGAAGCGGGACACGAGACGCTTCTGCAGATTCGCCACATCCCCGGGAGGGCTGTCACTGGTTAGGACGATTTGGCGATTTCCATCAAAGAGGGTGTTGAAGGTGTGGAAAAACTCCTCTTGGGAGCGATCCTTACCTGAGAAGAACTGCACGTCATCGATCAGAAGACAATCGGCCTGACGGAAACGACGGCGAAATTTGACCAATTCCCCATGTTGGATGGCGGAAATGAACTCATTGGTGAACTGTTCCGAGGTCACGTAAACGATTTTGGCGCCTTTTTTCTTTTGCATGACCCGATGGCCAATTGCGTGGAGCAGGTGGGTCTTGCCAAGGCCAACAGAGCCGTGAATGAAAAGAGGATTATAGGTGCGAGCAGGCGCATCAGCCACAGCGGTGGCGGCGGCGTGGGCAAACTGGCTGTTCACCCCTGCGACAAAAGACTCAAAGGTGTAGCGACTGACCAGCTCCCCAGAGAGAGGCTTGGACTTTTCTTTTCCTTCTGCTTGCAAGAGATGGTCTTCTGCAGTGGGAGTAGGACGATCCTTCGAGCCGACCACATCAAAACTGATTTTCACCTCACGGCCAATGGCCAAGGTGGCGCACTCGCGGAGCTGATTGAGGTAGTTTTCTTCGATCCAGTACTGATAGATGGCGTTTTCTACTCCGAGAACCAGGCGGCCAGCCTCATAGCTCAAGGGGACAATGGAGGAGAACCATCGGTGAAGAGCGTCAGGGGTGATTACTTTTTCAAGTTCGCGACAGACTTTGACCCAGATTTCCGGAGGATTGTTCATTCGTTTTTATTTTCCTTTTTGGTTTCGGGGATGAATCATTCGCGCCAAAAAATAATGGTGCAAGCGGAATTTTATTTTTTACCGAAAATTTATTTGAACAACTTCGCTTGACAACTTGCTTGAACATAAAAAAGCAGATTTTAGGAGGAGGAAAAAAAGAGCGCACCTTTGCGCGTGCGATCTTCTTCGCGCTGCGCTAAAAAAAAGAATGCTGCGCGCGCCCGCCCTCGTTTGGTTTCGGCGGGATTTGCGTGTTTCTGATCATGTTGCGCTCCATCGTGCCGCCGCACTCGACGTGCCGATCGTGCCAGTTTTTATCTTTGATGACGCGCTTTTGCACCCCTCCAGCGCCAGTATTCGTAGGGTCGCCTTTCTTCTCTCCTGCCTCGAGAGTCTCTCCGCGAATCTTCAGGCCCTTGGCCCTAAACTAATCACTCTAAGGGGCCATCCCGAGGTCGAGTTACGCGCCTTGCTGAAGAGTACGGGAGCCAAACACCTGTTCTTTAACAAGGATGTTGAGCCCTACTCACGACAACGCGATGAGAAGGTCATGGCGATGGCTTCTGAGGAGGGCGTTGAGGTGGTGGCATGCGATGATTTGACGATTCATGCGCCTGGTCTGATTGAAAAAGGCACGGGTGGGCCCTACACCGTCTTCACTCCCTACTCGAAGACTTGGTTGGCTCGACCACCGCATGATCCTCTACCGAGACCCAAGAAGCTGACTGAATTTTCCCAGTCTAAGGCGACCCCTCTTCCCTCTCTCGCCGATCTCGGTTTTGAAAAGCTGGACGTTTCTATCCCTTTAGGGGGAGAGAAGGCGGCCCAAGAGCTTTTGCGTTCCTTTGTTTCCAAAAATATCCGTCACTACGAGTCCACCCGAAATTTTCCTCTAGCGGACTCGACCTCTCGCCTTTCTCCACACCTGCGTTTCGGCACAATTTCCCCGCGCACGGTCCTGGCGGCGGCACGAAGGGTTAGGGCGGAGGATCCCTCAAGCAAGAAACAGGTGGATGTCTTCATCTCCGAGCTGATCTGGCGAGATTTTTACAAACAGATCCTCTGGGAGTTTCCTCACGTCGCCAAGGGAGCTTTTCGGCCGGTTTATGACCAGCTCGACTGGGAAAATAATCAGCAACTCTTCCAGGCTTGGTGCGATGGCCAGACGGGCTACCCCATTGTTGATGCGGCTATGCGCCAACTCAATCAAACGGGTTGGATGCACAACCGGCTACGAATGATCGTGGCCTCTTTCCTCACCAAAGACTTGCTTATCTCTTGGCAGTGGGGCGAGGGCTACTTTATGAAACAACTTTTGGATGGTGATTTAGCCGCGAACAACGGGGGCTGGCAATGGGCCGCGAGCACAGGGACCGATGCCCAGCCCTATTTTAGGATTTTCAATCCCTCCAGCCAAGCGGAACGGTTCGACCCAGAGGGAAAGTTTATCGCGCAGTATGTGCCAGAGGCAGAACTACTCACCTACCCTGCGCCGATCGTGGATCACGCCCGCCAACGCGTTCGCGCGCTGGCCATGTACCAAAAAGCTCGCGAGCAGTCGGACTAGAGCGTCTGCAAGAAGCGGACGAGCTGTTCGCGGTTCGGGCTGTTGCCGTGGCGCACGTAGAAGCCCGAGGCCGCGACGGCCAACTGAAGCGAGTGGGGCAAGCCCAGGCCAAGGAGACGCGCAATCGAGAATCCCGCATTAAAGTGGTCTCCTGCTCCTGTGCTGATCTTCGGTTTTGAGGTGTAGGGACCGGTGACGAATACCTCCCCTTCCGCATCTGCTGCGCAGGCGTACTGGATGGGATGAATCACCACCACTTGAACGCCCATTTTCTCACGGATGGCGCCCGCCAAAGAAGCACAGGCCTTCGGAGTTTTCGTCCCGCCACGGAGACGGAGAACTTTGGCCACATGCATCGCCTCGCTCTCGTTCAATCCAATGGTTACATCGTTATCGACTTGGAACTCGCCGATGATTTTTAAGGCGGCCAAGAGATCCGCCTCAATCCGCTTCGCCGGATCGGCCAGATCAAAGAAAAGGTGCTTCCGCTTGTCCGGCTTCACTGGCTTGTATTCGGTCAGCAATTTTTTCCAAATGGCGGACATGTGGGGCAGCATGGTCCAGTTGACCATCCCGACGAAGGCCGCGGAGGACCAAAGCTTCTGCATCACCTTATCGCCAAGACGCGCCTGCATCGTTTCCCAGTTGGCGTCTTGCACCGAAGCTAATTGACCGAGCATAATTTTCCCGTCATTGAACTCAAGGGCGGACGTCTGTGCCGGCTCAGCAAAGGAGTGAACCTTGGCCCGTTTAGCAAATTCGGTGAACACGGGGTGGAGCTTTGGATAGCCACACATTCCCATGTACTCTACGGGAGCGCCGAGGGTGGACATGGCGAAAGCCATTAAAGGTCCATTCCCACCAATCTTCTCCATCGTTGGTACCACTTCGAAATTAGCGCTCTTACCCGCCGCCTCGCCCATCTTCTTGGCAAAAGGCTTTACCGAGGTGTAAGGGAGGTACTTGGTGGCCGTTTGACGCTGGTCCACCACCTGCAAAATCGAGTCGATAAAGCCATCGAAACCCAGCAAGCAGCTGAATTTTAGGAGTTGGGCCCTAGAGCCGATCAATCGTTCCGCCGTTTGTCGTGCCAGTCTGGAGTCAGTCATAACCTGTCGTTATACGCCGTGGGAGCAAAATTAACAAGTCAAACTCGCCGAAAGAAAAGCGGTTGCCTTTCTTACTCTTTGTGCGATTTCATTAGTGACATGCCCAACATTGTTTATTTCGACCTCGAAACCCAAAAAATTGCCACAGAAGTCGGTGGTTGGGGCCATATCGACAAGATGGGCCTGGCCGTGGCCGTGCTTTATCACACCGACAAGAGCGAATATTCTGTTTATTTGGAAAAAGATGCGGACCAACTTGTGGCCGACCTGCGCCGAGCCGATCTGGTGGTCGGGTTCAACGTTCTCCGTTTCGACTACGCCGTTCTTTCCGCCTATTCGGTCTTCGATTTTTCCAGCGTGCCCACCCTCGACCTCATGGTCAGCCTGGAGGAAAAGATTGGTCACCGCGTCGGGCTAGATGCCGTGGCCAGCGCCACTTGCGGAATCAAAAAAACCGCCTCGGGCCTAGAATCCATCCAGTGGTGGCGCGAGGGCAAGCATCAGCAAGTAGCCGAATACTGTTGCTACGACGTCAAGGCGACTCGCATGGTTCACGAACACGGGGTTCGCACGGGACAAGTTGCTTACATGAGCTTTAAAACCAAACTGAAGCAATTCGCCAAGGTCGATTGGGCCACCATCGGCCCCGTGGGGTATCTCTTAGAAAATCCAGCAACCGTCGCGGCCTAGCGTGGTAGCAGTACGAGGCCCGACAAAAGGGTACTCACGACTCAAATATCTTTCGGGTGGCTTCATGTCGTGCCCGGAACATTTCCGTGAAAACTTTCCGAATCAAGGGAAGAAGCAAAACTCCCACCAACCCCCCTGGGGGGAGAAACTCCACTCGGTCCACCAGCCCCGTTGTCCCATCGGGAGCCGCCCAGAACTCATGCAGGTGCCGCCAAAATGGAAAAGGGCCCCGCTGCGCCACATCCAAAATATGGGCGCGGCCCGGAGTTCCTGAAAAATCCTCTACTTCTCGGACGGTAACTTCCCAAGTCTGAGGAAGCCCCATTGAGCGGACGTTGAGGCGAATTTGTGCGCCTTCCACGATCTGTTCGGGAGACTGCAGTGAAACTACGCGAATCCACCAAGGGTTAACTCGTGAAATGTTTTTGGGCTGAAGATGAAATTCGAATACTTTCGGCGGGGCAGCCTTAAGATTGCTGGCGTATTCAAAAACATAAGGAAGAGGATCGGGTCGCATTCCGCCATCTTGTTCGATTTTGGGCCTTCGGCCAAGACGGCGTTTCGGGTTGGCCATTCCCCGTCTCTCGGTGAAACTACCTCAATGGCTCTCCCTCCTTGGAAAAAGGTCCTTGTCGTCGATCTAGGTTTTTTGGGAGATACTGTTCACTCGATTCCCGCGATTCGGGCGCTCGCCCAATCCGGCGCCGTGGTTGATGTTATGACCACTCCTGTTGGTGCGGAGCTCCTCGGGTTGGTGCCCGAAGTGAACCGTAGCTGGATTATTCCCCTTCGAAAACCAAGCCCACCCCCTTGGCGACATTTTTCAACCCTGCTTGCGATCCGTGCAGAAAAGTACGGCGCAGCCCTCACCTTTTCGGGTTCTGATCGCAATCTTTTTTGTGCTGCGTTCAGCGGGGCAGTTGAGAGGATCGCAGTGATTTCACGACAGCGGTGGTGGCTCCCACTCCTTCGGTTAACAAGAAAGCTGTCACCAGGCTCGCACAGCTCACCCCTTTTCGAGCAAAGGCTAGATACTTTACAAAAACTGGGGTGGTCGGGATGTGCCCCCGGGTGGTCTTGGTCATTTTCCCGTAGCGTGAATCCAGCCTCGCTCTCCAACGCCGTGTACCTATCGGTCAGTGCTTTCGGATCTATCCAAAAAGAATGGCCCCTTAAATTCTGGGCGGAAGCCATTCGCCTTGTGCTGAAGGCCCGGCCCTCCACTAATTTTATTGTTGGCTTTGCGAATTCCTCGCGGGAAAAAACCCGAGCTCAAAATTTAGCCGAATGCACAGGATTGGCACAACTTCACATTTTAAATCAGGCGACAAGCATTACCGAGCTGGCCTCTCTTTTGCACCAGGTTGATTTGTTCGCCGGTTTAGACTCGGGCGTTTTGCATCTTGCCATGGCAATGGGTAAGCCCACCGTTTCTGTTTTCCGGGATTATCAAAGGAGTCAAGAGTGGGTCCCTAGGGGAAATTTCCATAAGGTGGTAAAGCGCCCTTGTGAGTGTGATATTCAAAAACGCAATCTATGTGGTCAGGAGGCAAGGTGCTTGGTCGCTATTCCGCCGCAAGAAGTAGCCGATGCTATGCTTGCGCTTTTGCCCTCTACACAAGCGATCGTATGAAATCTCTCCCATCTTACTACTCAGGGCTTGGGTCGTTTCGCGAAATGTTTATCTCTGGAGGAGCCCTTCTTTGTTTTCACAAGATTGAAACTCCGCCACGCCGGGCTCGGATCAAAGGACTTTACCTCTCCCCGGCTATTTTTCGCCGTCAAATTCAAGAGCTTAAAGATGAAGGATTCCAATTTGTATTGCCACGGCTGCCCGAGCGCGGGCTTTTTCTCCGCCAAGTTTCCATCACCTTTGATGATGGCTTTGTTAGCAACTGGGAGAAAGCCCTGCCCTGCATGACAGAGTTTGGATGTCGGGCGATTAATTACCTTGTGGCCGATCGGATTGGGCAAACCAGCGATTGGGAAGCTCGCGAAGGAGGAGAAGCGGACCCACTGATGAACGAATCGCAGATTCGGGAGTGGCTTGCCGCGGGGCACTCGATCGGGGCCCACACCTGTACCCATCCCCGGTTGTCCCTCCTTTCCCGCAAGGAGGCCAGAGAGGAAATTTTCAGCGGCAAAAAAAAGCTGGAGGATCGCTTCGGCACACCCATGGAGCACTTTGCCTATCCTTATGGGGATTATAACGAAACAACCGTGGAGCTAGTTCAAGAGGCAGGATTTCAAACAGCCTGCACGATGCATCGAGGAATTAATCTTTCCGATACTTCCCCGTTCGAGCTCAAGCGTTGGACCGCGAGATATCCCAGCCGAACTTTCGGAAACTTCCTCCGAAGATTTTTTTAAGAGGTCGCCTTTTGGCGGACCTCCGTGCCCTCTCTCTTCCCCTGCCGGAAAGCTGTGGCATTCAGCGACAGGAGCACGGGCGATTCGTGTTCGTAACTCAGGACTCCCATCGTTCCCGTTTGAATCACAAAATGTCTGCCATCTTCTGGGGGCAACTCCAGCCAGCGTGCGATCAAAACTCGCAAGACATGGCTGTGGGCAAAAAGCAGGCTATCGCCAGAGGTGGCCCGTATTTTTGCAATCAAGCGATCGCAACGAATCGTGACTTCCGTGGCGGACTCTCCACCAGGAGGGGTTTTTCCGAAGACGGTCCATCCTGGATCGGTTTTCCTAATCTCTGCTGTAGTCATGCCTTCGTAATCCCCGTAGTTCCACTCGGCTAAATCAGGATCTTCGATCGCGCATCCCTTGAACCCTGCCAACTCCGCTGTCCGCACCGCCCGCTGACGCGGGCTGGTGTGGACCAGCGAAAATTTCCAGCTTTTCAGCGATTCAGAAAGAGACGCCGCCTGCTTTTCTCCGGCGGGCGTCAGAGGCAGGTCGGTAAAGGAGGTGTGCTGTCCGCTTTCGCTCCACTCTGTCTCGCCGTGGCGAACAAGGACAACTTGGGGACCAGAAGAGCGCATACTTTACCTAAGCATCTGGAGCGAGCTCGTCGAGAAATCGGATTTTCCAAGAAAACGATTAGGAACAAGTAATAGGGCTTCTGAGCAAGATAAAGCAGGCGATGAGCAAGCGTCCCCCGTCTCGTTCTAGCCAAAGATCGTCTGCTCCCACTGGATTTTCATCCGTGGGAACTTTCCGACCTATCCGAGGCGGAGCTACCCTCTTGGCAGACAAGGAGAACAAATTCCCAAAGAGTGGAGCGGATGAGAAAACTTTGCCACTGGCTTGGCCAGCAGGGAACTTTCCGCACGATCGCCGACTACTTAGCTCTGGGCAAACGCGTTACCTGCCCCTGATCGCCGCGGGAGGATTTAATATAAAATACCTTAGGTCCTTGAGTTTCGGCGCACTCCTTCGGGTTGGCGTATTCTGGATTGGCATCCCACGCATCGTTCATCACATTGGCCACAGGCACATTTAAAGGATTCATCATCTTCTGCATTTTCTGATGACGCGCGGTATAGTCCGCATAGCTCTCAGCCCAGACCACTCCCGTCACCACCCAGGCCAGCAAAGATAAAAAAATGATTGTGCGTTGCATTATTTTTTTGCCCCAACGATTTCTTCAATTTTCTTTAAAATTCCTTGAGGAGGTTGCCATTCGTTGTCCTTCTCTCCGGTCAGATCTTTGCCGTTCTCATCGATGAGCACGAGGTAGGGAATTCCGCTTGCGGCATACTTGGTTACGGCTGTTTCCTTTTTTTCTCCAAACTTCAGCGCGGGCCACGGCATCTTCATTTCGGTCATGTACCCGAGCATCGCCGCCTCGTCCTTGTCGGAGCTGACGAAAACTAACTGAAAATCTTTGTGTTTAGGCTGAAACCCATTGTACCACTTGACTAGTTCTGGCGTAAAAGCGCGGCAGGGTGGACACCAGTGGGCGGAGTAGTAGATGGCCGTGTATTTTGGGTTTGCCCCCTCATTTTTAAACGGAGCCGCCTTCTCCCCTTTCGCGGAAATAAGTTTTGGCTGGAGATCTCCAAAGAAATCAGCTCGACCGGCGCTGATCAACATAGC
>CAMCNF010000049.1 GCA_945876115.1 Verrucomicrobia subdivision 6 bacterium
ACCATTCGTTGGCTTTGACGAAGAGCGGTCGTGTGATCGCTTGGGGAGACAATAGCAATGGGGCAGCTAATGTACCGGCTGAATGTAGCAGTGGAATCGTCGCCATTGCGGGTGGCGATCAGCACTCGTTGGCTCTGACTGTTGGCGGCAAGGTGTTGGCGTGGGGAAATCCTTTGAATGGGGCGACAACTGTTCCTACGGCAGCTCTCTCTGGGGTAAAACAGATCGCGGCGAGCGGGGGATCCTCCTACGTGCTCAAGCAGGATGGTACAATAGTGGCGTGGGGACGGGGAGTGGAAGGACAACTCAGCGTGCCTGCGGCTTATCAAAACTCATATCTCTCGGTCGGGGCCGGATATCGCCATTCGTTGGCCATAATGATCTCTAATGTTGGTGGGGATACTAAAGCCCCGCAGATTGCCCTGATCGGATCGAATCCGCTGGAGATCTATAAGGGGTCGGTCTTTGCTGACCCAGGTGCGACGGTGACCGATAACGTGGATGCGACGAGGACGATTACGGGGACTGGAACAGTCGATACGGGGGCGGTCGGTTTCTACACCCTGACCTACACGGCAACCGATGCGGCGGGGAATCTGGCTTTGCCGGTGACGCGAACGGTGAATGTGGTGCTGGATCCTGCGGCCGACGAGGACGGGGACGGACTAACGAATGGGACTGAAATTTCCGGCGGAACGAATCCGTATCAGAAAGACTCCGACGGGGACGGAGTGAACGACCCTGTTGAAATAGCGGATGGCACAAATCCGAATGATGCCTCGTCTTTCAACAGCTTAAACCAAGGCCTAGTAGCGTATTATTTGTTGGATGGAAATATGTCAGATGCTTCTGGGAATAATCGGCATGGCATCCGGCAAGGAGGTGCTTTTGGCGAGAATCGACAAGGCGAGTCTGCCAAAGCCTTGAGTTTCAATGCCGCGGCGCAATATGGAAGAATTCCCGTAGGAAGTGATCTTCTTTCGGGGGATTTTACATTATCTGCTTGGGTGAACTTTTCATCCTTCGCAAATAACTATCCGACGATCTTTGAGGGGGAAAATCATTACCTAAACTTACACGGCCTGGGCCCAATCTATGGAGCGGATCTGGGCAAGATTGTCTACTACGACCAGAGTGCTCCACAAAGCCCGCGGGGCACCATAGTCACCTCCAGCGCCGTGGAAGAATCAAAATGGATTTCCGTTCAACTGGTCAAAGATGGTCAAAAATTATCGCTTTATATTAACGGAACTCTTTCTCAGGAATTCCAAGGCGTTTCACGTGTAATTCAGGCAGGAAGCCATATCAATCTCGGCAATCAGGATAGCTTTGGAAGGATTAATGACCCGAATGACAGTGAGTGCACTCTTTTCGGAGCGCTGGATGATATCCGGATCTACAACCGGGCGCTGGGCCCGACCGAAGTGGGGCGTTTATATATTTCCGAGAGCCCGGTGGGTCGAAATCTCTTGGTGAACGGAGGATTTGAGAATTCTCCTATCCGAAATCAGCAGGTCACGACTCTTAATCCGCAAATTGATGGGTGGTCGAGTTCTTCAAGTGCTCACATGGCCATTGGAAATCAGACTGAAAACAGTAATCCACAGCAGGGGATTCGGCAGGCCGTTTTCAACAATGGGGAGCAGTCTCCATCAGCATCTATCCAGCAGGAAGTTTCTCTGTTGCCCGGATCTTGGTACCGTCTGTCGTATTGGACATGTCTTGTCGGTGCAAGTGCTGATTGGGCCCCGGGAAGTTCCGCTCTGAAGGCTTCGATTCTTCAGGGGGGCGTCACCACCAGTCAGCTAAGCTTCGCTCCTTCCCCAAGTGGAATCTGGGTTCAGAAAAGCGTCCTATTTCAAGCTAGCTCGCCGCTGGCGACCGTTAAATTTGAGGATGTTTCGACGGCAACGGTTAGCCGGGATGTGGCATTAGATTCAGTGGAGCTGGTCGAGATCGTTGCGGATGATCCCACCGACTCTGACGGCGACGGTCTGACCGACGCGTGGGAGAGGGGATATGGGAGATATCAGATCGTTCCCGGTAACTTTACCTGGGAGCAGGCGAAGGCGGATGCAGAGGCGAGGGGTGGGCATTTGGCGACGATTACAAGTTTGTCTGAACACGAGGCTATCGCGGCTATTCTCGGCCTCGATAAAATGGCTCAAATTATGTTGGGCGGCTTTCAACCCACCGGTTCGCAGGAACCAGGGGGTGGATGGGGTTGGGTGACTGGTGAGGCTTGGGCTTACACACGCTGGGACGCCTCCAGCAATCAGCCTGACAACTATGCGGGTGCACAGAACATTTTGCGTCTCTGGCCTGCTGGATTGTGGGATGACATTCAATCCAACTCTGCGGACAACAAGGGATACCTCCTCGAATTCGGTTACCCGACCGATCCAACCAAGGCGGATACGGATGGGGACGGATTCAACGACTCGATCGAGAGCCATTACTCCTCGGATCCGAACGATCCCGCCGTCACGCCGAACACGGTTCGGGCGCCCGGATATCTGGTGGCCTGGGGAAGCGAGCAGTATGGAAAGGCTCTCGTGCCCCCCGAATTTCGGCCCCATCCCTCTTTCGCCCCCGTGGTGATCGAGGCGAGTGCCGGCTGGAGTCACACCGCAGTCCTCCGGCAGAACGGCACGGTGGCGGTTTGGGGGCACGACCTCAACGGCCGCACCCAGGTTCCTGCGGGGATTTCCCGTGCGGTCTCGGTGGTGGCCGGCGGGGACCATACTCTGGTGTTGCAAGGGGATGGCACGGTGGTGGCTTGGGGTGACAACCAAAACGGTCAATCCGTGGTTCCTGGAGGACTGCGGAACGTGGTGCAACTGGCTGGGGGCTACCGCCACTCCCTGGCGCTGCGATCTGATGGCACGGTAGTTGGCTGGGGCTACAACGGGGACGGAGCCGTCACGATACCGACAAATCTTGGCAAGGTGAAAAGCATTGCCGCAGGCCTTTACCACAGCCAGGCCATTTTGGAGGATGGAACCATCGCAGTGTGGGGGAGTAACGAGTACGGGAAGGCCACGCCTCCCGCCGGCCTGACCCAGATAGTCGAACTCAGTGCTGGCTGGAGCCATTCGATTGCCCGGGATGCCGCCGGGAATCTCACGGCGTGGGGTGCGAATCCCGACGGTCGAACAACCATCCCGGCGGGCTTGGGACCCGTGCGGGCGGTTTCCGCCGGCGGCGACCACAATCTGGCCCTGCGCCCGAACGGGACTGTGGCGGCTTGGGGAAGAAACTCCGATGGCCAAATCAACGTGCCGGCCAATTTGGTTGGAGTTATACGGATCGCCTCCGGTTATTGGCATTCCACCGCCCTGACCACGGATTCCACCAATTGGGAAATCCCGCTCATCACCCTGATCGGATCCAATCCGCTCGATATATATAAAGGCTCTACCTTCGCCGATCCTGGGGCGATGGTGACGGATAATAAAGACGCCACGAGAAGCATTACTGGAAGCGGGACGGTGAATACAGCCAGTGTTGGAATCTACACCCTGACCTATACAGCCACCGATGCGGGGGGCAATCTGGCGTTGCCAGTGACGCGGACGGTGAACGTGGTGCTGGATCCTGCGGCGGATGAGGACGAGGATGGGTTGAGTAACGGGCAGGAACTGACGTTGGGAACCGATCCGTACAAGAAGGATACCGACGGGGATGGGGTGAACGATCCGGTGGAGTTGGCGGATGGGACGAATCCGAAAGATGCGAGCTCTTACAACAATCTAAACAAGGGATTGGTGGCTTACTATCCGTTTAATGGGAATGCGAATGACGAGAGTGGGAATGGGAATGATGGGGTACTCACTGGAGCAAATCTATCGACCAACCGATTCGGGATTTCCAACTCATCTGTTGGATTTAGTCAGAACCCAAGTTACATGACTGCACCCGGGGGGGCTTTGCCGGTAGGGCAGCAAGCAAAGACCCTGTCGTTTTGGCTTAAGGCAGAAACATTATCGGGACTTTTACCCGCAGTAGTTTCTTTCGGTGGGGTGAACTCTGCTGGGAATTCGTTTGGCATTGGTTATGGTCCTAATTTAAGCGGTTCAGGGGCTTACTTCTGGGGGCATGGCGTCGATGTTACCGGAACAAGCCAAATTAGTAGTAATGTCTGGTGCCAGCTCGTCGCTACCTTCGACGGTACTGGGAGTGTTCTGCTTTATCAAAATGCCCAAATTGTCGGTGCGATCCCAAATAGTGGGTTGAGCACTTCTCCCTCTGGTCTTTACGTGGGTCGTTGGCGACCAGAAGAATATGCAGGTTTTGTGAGCCAGTTGAATGGTCAGATCGATGATATCCGAGTCTACAACCGTGCCTTCACGGCCAATGAGGTTGGACAGCTCTACCAGCAAGAAGCGGGGTCTCTCGATTCCGACGGGGACGGCCTGACCGATGCATCGGAGAGGGGATTTGGTAGATATCAGATCGTTCCCGGAAACTTTACTTGGGACCAGGCCAAGGCGGATGCGGAAGCCAAGGGTGGGCATTTGGCCACTTTCACCAGCGCAGGAGAATGGAATTGGTTCTTGTCAAATTGGGGCCATGCAATCACCAACAATCTCCGATTTGGATTGGAGGCGGGGAGCGGGGTGAACACTTGGATCTGGACGACCGGCGAAGTTTATAATTTCACAGCCTGGGACGCGGATTGGGGGCAACCCGAAAGGCCTTTAAGCGGCGAGGACTCTGCCGCCATCTATGCCACCCGAAGTAATCTTTGGCACGATTATCATAAATCATGGGGTGAGTATGGTTACGTTCTAGAGTTTGGTTACCCGACCGACCCGACGAAGCCGGATACGGACGGGGACGGGTTTGATGACAAGGTGGAAAGCTTGGCGGGGACCGATCCGAATAGTGCCACGGTTTGTCCCAATCCTGATTGGGATTTCAGCTTCGGCTTCAGCAACATAAACGAAGTTGGAGCGGAAACATATCTAACCGCTACTAGTGGCGTACGTAAATATTCCGAATGGCAGAATCCCCCGACGACGTATTGGGGGCCGACCTCCAATGGGATTGATGCGTCTTTAACTTATAAAGTCACAGGTTTGAAGACGATCCGGGCGGCTCGCCTCAAGACTGGTACGGATACTTATAATTTCCCTTGGCCCGGATACTTCGGTTCTGGCAAAGGTTGGTCGTCGATCTGGGGTTCCAAGGATGGAAGTAGTTGGGTCCAGCTGATGGATAATCCGATGCCGACCGATAACGTTGGCCGGTGGATGGCTTACGACCAGCTTCTGCCTTCAAACCTCCTAGGAGGGACGGAGCTATGGATTCAAATTCGCCTGCGGGTGACTGAAGCTCCTAACAGTTCCTACACCACCGCCCAATTTGCCAGAGGAAGCTCGGCCAACAGTCAGCGAATCTTCGAAGTGAAGTTGGATTACGACGGGTTGATTCCTGAAACAAGCCAAGCTGCGATAAACTCTACGAGACTGACGCAAAGCTCTTCTTCCGCTAGTGGCTACTCGTCTTCTCTCGACTCCGACGGTGACGGGCAGACGGATGCGGCGGAGTTGGTTGCGGGTACGGATCCGAATAGTGCGAATTCTCGATTCACCTTAAGGATGAGTTCGGGAGGCGCAGGGCCAGCTATCCAAACTCTGGCAACGGGAAATGGAGCGAGCACCAGTCGCGTGATGACCCTGACGTGGTCGAGTGTCCCTGGAAAGATTTACACCATTGAAAGTAGTGCCGACCTGATTAGTTGGTCCGTGCTGGATACGGTGAAGGGTGCGGCAGGAGCGAGCAGTACGAGTTATGAAGTGATGGCAGATGGAGTAAGGGCTTTTTATCGAGTGGGCATACCGAACCCTTAAAGCGGCCATTCCACTCATTTAGAGGAGTCGCCTAAACTCATAGATAAAGAGATTTAAATGGGGGGGGCGAGGTTCATTCCCCTTGCCGAAACGTGCGAAGTAAGTTTGATGATTGAGTTTGGCCTTAGGTCAGGCGAAGTGCGGATGGGGCGGGGGGGGTAAGAAGGCAGTATGCCGGGCTCTAAGATGTTGCCAGTCAATATGCCACATTTTTAACAGACTATAGAATTAGCCTACAAGGCTGTAAACCAGTAATTTGCTGCTATGAAAAAAAACACCTTGAAAAACGGCAATTAAGTGGTTAATTACACATGTGTTGATCGCGACTCATAAATCCTTGGTATTCCCATGGCTTTTGTTTGTAGTTTTTTCCGCGTTTCTTGCGGGATCAATTACCAAGGTAGAGGCGGGCACAGTTACTTTTAGTGATCAAACGGGGAGTTATTTTAATTTCAAAAATATATCGGAGTATGGGCCAAACATTCCTCCCTCCGTTCTCGATCTGCCGACCTTAATCAGCAACGCTCCATACGATTCGATTACTTTCCATCCTACGACTTTCGTCGCTGTGGAGAGTAATTTGGGAACACGGGAAAGCAGTACGTTGGGATCAAATCTGCAGTTCACGATCGCCTCGCGATCTCTCTTTGGCATCGAGAATTTTAAAATTGCTTTGGCGGGGACATTTGCTGACGTCAGCATGCCTGTGGCTGGGACCTTGGTGGAGGTTGCTGCGCTGCTCCCCATTCAGTTAACTTATGGAGGGGCGAGCAAATCGTTGAATTTGAATATCGTGAAAGATTCGGTTGATAAGACCTGGTCGGGAGAAATGATGGTTACCCGTGCGGATTTAAATTCTTACTTCAATCCACCCAGCATGCAGATTACAGAACTTCTAGTGCTGGTGAGTCCAAGCGTGACGGCGACCGCAGTATTCGGAAATGCCAGATCACAGATCACCAATCTTGCGTTTCAGGCCCAACCCATACCTGAGCCATCGACAGGTAGCCTTGTGATGGCGGGGCTTTTAGCCTTGTTGAGCATCCGCTATCGCGAAATAAGGCGCTGGCCATCAACAAGTAAAAAAATCGCATAAATCTTTGAAAAATAGCACTTTAGGGATATTGACAAATTTCGAGTTTCGACTACTTTTATACCACCTCAAAAAGAAAAACTTATTTAACAAATGAAGATTATTTTAAAACACGGCAGAGTAGCGGTAGCGCTACTTTTGGCCTTAGGTTCGCAATCGTTTGCTATCACAGTGGGGACGAGTTATGGGGATCTCTTTGGTTTTAATTACTCTTTTATAAATATCAAAGAAAC
The DNA here is from genome assembly GCA_945876115.1 of Verrucomicrobia subdivision 6 bacterium. Taxonomy (GTDB): domain Bacteria; phylum Verrucomicrobiota; class Verrucomicrobiia; order Methylacidiphilales; family Verrucolacustridaceae; genus Verrucolacustris. Next base: position 7,182 of record CAMCNF010000049.1, read on the forward strand.
CTCCGCTACGGGCTCCTCCTTGGGCAGACCGAGCCAAGTTGCAGATAGTTTAGTTTTTCTTCCTAATCCATATGGATCGGTATCAACAGGTCCAGGATTTCAGTCGGACTTTGATACGGCGCAACTTTCCTTCCGAATTGTGGCGAACCCAGGTAAGGCGATTGATCAATTGAAAATCTCGGCTGCTGGAACCTATTCGGTGAGTTCGGCTGGGCTGAGCTCTTTTGCCACTGTGATGATGAACATGCCTTTCACGATGCAAGTCATGGGGATAAATGGTATTCCTTTTACTTCAACGGATATGATCAACGGGTATTCGATTCCAATTAATCCATCCTCTGTGACTGTATCTGTGGAAGGAACGGAAATCGTAGACAATGGCCAAGGCACCTGGTCGGGGACGTGGCAAGGGGCTATTCAAGGATCTGCTTTGGTGGAAGACTTGAGCAGACTTTTCAATGTGCCGACCATGCAAATCACGGAACTGGCCATATCGATTACACCAGACCTCTCCGCGTTCTCAAACAATGGCAACGCTACGACCTATTTTAATAACCTTACTTTCACCGCGATTCCAGAACCCACGACGGGATCTCTCCTGGTGCTTGGAGCGCTGGGGTTGGCGAGTGTTCGTCGGTTCCGTCGGTCGTAACTTTTGTCCCGCCTCTTTTGGGCCCCCTTTCTAAAACTCTTAAGATTGGGAATTTGGCTCTGCCGTATAAGGCATGCGGGTGGATGTTATCGCAAAAGTTCTTGGGCGCGGGCGAGGGCGCTGGTGCGGTCGGTAAATTTTCCTTCAAGTTGTTCGTCCATGAGTTGATGGAGGATTTTGCCCATTTGGGGGCCTGGGGTGGCGCCGAGTTGTTGGAGGTCATGACCGGTGAGGAGGGGTTTAGGTTTAATTTCCTCCTTAGAAAACTCGGAGAGTTTGGCGGTGAGGAAGTTGTAGATATCGAGTTGTCCGTGGCAGGAGGAGCAGTCGATCCGGTGGAGTTCGAGTTCTTCCGAAAAAGTGGGGCGGGCGAGGAGACGCTTGAGAGTGCTGACTCGCATGTTGGGGGCATCTTTGAAAGCCATGTGGTTGGCGATGCAAGCGGTGATGGCGCTAATTTCGTCGTTGGGAAAGCGGAGGCGGCGAAGAATTTCTTCGGCCATGCGGGCACCGACTCCTTCGTGGCCAAAGAATCGGATGCGACCGTCGGGATCGGTTTTGGAGGTGGGAGGTTTGCCGATATCGTGGAGGAGGGCGGAGAGGGCGAGGACGGGGGAAGGATTTTTCAGGTGGGTGAGGAGGAGGCGGGTATGGACCCAGACATCTCCTTCGGGGTGGTGTTCGGGAGATTGGGCGCAGTTGCGCATGGGGAGGAGTTCAGGGATCCAGACAGCGAGAAGGCCTGAATCGTGAAGGAGATCGAAGCCGCGAGCAGGATCGGGGCTGGTGAGAATTTTGACGAGTTCATCGCGGATGCGTTCGGGGGAAATGACCTTGGAGTCGGGGGCGAGAGTGCAAAGGGCTTTCCAGGTGGTGGGTTCGATAGAAAAGCCGAGTTGGACGGCGAAGCGGATGGCGCGGAAGAGGCGAAGACGGTCTTCGGTAAAGCGGGCGAGGGGATCGCCGATGGCGCGGATTTGTTGGCTAGCGAGATCGGCTTGGCCTTGAACGTAGTCGAGGAGTTCGTTTTTGAGGGGATCAAAAAACATGCCGTTGATGGTGAAGTCGCGCCGTTGAGCATCTTCTTGGGCGGTGGTGAAGGTGATGGAGGAGGGCCGGCGACCGTCGAGGTAGGGACCGTCGACGCGGAAGGTGGCAATTTCAAAAACGTGATCGTCCAGGCGGAGTCGGATGACGCCGAAAGCTTTGCCTTGAGGATCGGAGGCTTTGGGGAAGAGGGATTGGACTTCGTCGGGGGTGGCGGAGGTGGCGATATCGACATCGGGATAGGTGCGGTGGAGGAGGGCATCGCGGACGCATCCTCCGGCGTAGACGGCGACGTGGCCTGCTTGGGCAAGTTTTTGAACGATCTGTTCGGCTTGGGGGTGGCGGATCACGGTTTGGGTTGGGGAGATTTGAGGGTGAGGTAGGCGAGTCCGCCCAGAAGGCTCCAGAATAGGCCGAGTCCGTAGATAAGGATGGAGTAGGCGATGGCGGATTCTGGATCGGTGCCAAGGCCGAGATGAAGGAAGAGGAAGACCATGACCCCTTCGCGGACGCCGTGGCCGCTGACGCTGATGGGAAGGGCGGAGGCGGTGAAGATGAGGACGAGGATGAGACCTGCGAGGGAGTAGTTGATGGGGAGATTGAGGGAGTGGGCCAGAAGGGTGGCACCGGCAAAGCTGGCGAGGTGAACGCAGAGGGAGACGAGGACGACGGCGACCGTGTTCCAGCCACCGTGGATGGTATCGCGCAGGCCGTGAAGGAGATCGAGGATGATGGAGCGGGCGGGGAGTTTTTGGGGAAGAGGGAGGTTGGGTAGAAGTCCTGGAATGATGAAGGCAAGGAAAAGGAGAAAGGCGCCGAGGGGACCGAGCCAGGGGAGAGCCGTGGCGAGAGGGGCGAAGGTGGGATCGGCGCGGAGGCGATCGGCGGTGCCAGGGAGAAAAAGAAGGGCGAGACCGAAAAGGGCGGCGACGCCAAAAATGCGGTCGAGGAGGATGGAGAGGGTGGCGCGGGCTTTTTGTTGAGGGAACCAGCGCAGAAGATAGAAGAGTCGGATGGCGTCTCCGCCAGTGGAGCCGATGAGGAAGAGGTTAAAGAAGAAGCCGACGAAGGTAAGGTGGATAGTGCGGAAGTAGGAGAGATGGATTTTTTGGAGGCGAAGAACAAAAAAGAAGCGAGTGGCACAAAGCAGGATGGAAAGGAGAGTGACGAGGAGGGCGGCGGCGAGCCAGTAGGGTTGGGCGGAGGTGAAGCGGTGGGCGAGGTTGGGCCAGTTGATTTTGCCCGCGAGAAAGCCGAGGACGCTGGCGGTGACGCCAAAACGGATCCAGGGGGCAAGCCGGCTTAGGAGCGTTCGGGCTGGTTTTGTTTCCACCATGAGAGGCTGGCACGAACATCGTCCGCGGACACATCCGGAGATAGTTCGAGCGAGAAGTGGGTGTTGGGGGGGATGAGGGGAAGAAGTTGGGCGAGTGGGGTGGTGCCATGGCCGAGAGGGAGATGGTCCCCTTTTTCGGGGGAGTAGTCGTGGAGGTGGACGCCGATAATGCGGGGGGCGAGGCGGCGGAGGTGTTGGGCGTGATCGATAAAGCCGAGCCAATGTTTGGCGGCGGCATGACCGAAATCGTGCCAGTAGCCGAAGGTGGGAGCGGGCAGGCGGGCGAGGAGGGTGTCCCAGAAATCGTCGGGGGGGATTTCCCGGGGATCTTCGCGGCATTCGAGGCCGAGGCGGAGGCCGAGGGAGGAGGCTTTCTCGCCAAGGCGGAGGAGAATTTCTTCGACGCGAGGCCAAGCTTCGTGAAAGGCTTTTTCGAGCGTGCGGATGGTGGATATTTTTTTGCGAACGTAAGGGCGGGTTCCGAGTTGGCCAGCCAGAGCGAGGGATTCGAGGGGATCGACGAGGTGGCGGGGGCCGGCGGAGCCGAGGTGGAGGACGACGAATCGGGCGCCGACGCTGGCGGCGGCTTCGAGAGTGGCGAAGGAGTGGCGTTCGGCGAGGCGGCGGGCGGTGGGGCGTGGGTCGGAAAACTCATAGGCGGTGGGGTGGGGGCGCAAGAGTTCGACTGGGACGGGGCAGAAGTTGTGCAGGACATCGATTCGGGGTGAAGCAGTAGAGGATTGGTGGGCGGCGAGAATTCCAGGCCAGAGGCTAAAGCGGGTATTGTGGCTGATTTCGACAGTGGAGAAGCCGAGGTCGACGGCTTGGCGGAGCAGGGTGGCACCGTCGGTGGTGCGGTCGGCGTGCCAGCAGGTAGAGAGGGCGAGAGTGGGGGGAGGCATACGGGATGAGTTTCGCGAAAAGAGGGGTCGGAGCGAAGGGATTTTTTTGGGAGGGGGCGGATAAGGAGGGGGGTGAGGGAGTGATTTTGGATGTGAAATTTTTGATTTTTGATTGGGGAAGAGATTGTTCACGCAAAGGTCGCTAAGGTCGGAAAGGAATTCAAGATGTGAGAATGTAAGAAAGTGCGAATGTGTGAAGGTGGTTTTAAAGTTGGAAGCTTAGGTAGGGGC
>CAMCNF010000050.1 GCA_945876115.1 Verrucomicrobia subdivision 6 bacterium
TCCTTTCGGGCAAGAGCTAAGTCGTCCTCGGCCAGAGAAAGTTTTCTGCTGAGAGGTACCTTCTCGGAAGAAATCTTTTCCCGAGTTGCGGTGAGCTCTTTTAAGGCTGCATCCAGGTCGGCCCGGGCTTTTGTAGATGCGGTTGCAAGAATATCGGTCGCCTTGGGAGGGGTGGGAGGAAGAGTCGAAGGGGTGAGGGCAGGCTCGGAGCTTGTAGGTTTGTCCGATGGAAGTGCAACAAACTCCGCTTTGGGGGCTCGGAGTTGGACATTTGCATCAGGAGGTTGCTCTGCAAAGGCGCTGAAGGTAGCAACCAGCATGGCAGACAAGAGGCTTGAGATAATCCTTTTCGAAATCCGAATTCCGAAATTCGAAATCACCTTCGGTTGATGAAGTAAGGACGAGCGCTGAAAATTTGTACTCATTGTATTTTTACTGGGAGGTCGATAAAGGTAGTCCCCTTTTCCTTTCCTTCAAGATAGTGCACTGCGAGGAGGATTTTCTTTCCGTTGGTATTGTCAGGTTTCCAGACCCAGCCATCGGGTCTGGGGTGGCCGATTCCCGCTAAGGTGCCTTCGCGGTTGGTATAGTAGGCTTGGCTGAGGCCAAGATAAACGGTAGTGACCTCGGCGCGGGTACCATCAGGAAAGGTACGTAGCTCCTTCACGCTAGCCACGGTGGAGTTAAAAGCGCTGGCTTGATCAAGAATACCCAAAACGTTTTGGAGGCGTTCGGCCAGAGAAGCGATCGACTTTTCCGAGTCTTCAGGAAATCGTGCAATGATAGGCTTGAGTTTTTCACGGAGAGGCTCGGGCAGTTGAGGAAGGAGGGGGCGGAGCTTCTTTTCCGCGGCAATCACCATGGCTTTCGATTTTTCAGAGGTGGCTTTCAGTTTGTCGGTTTGAGCCGCAAGCTCGTCTCGTTTCTTTTGGGCTTCAGCCACGGCTACGGAGATTTCCTTCAACTTGTCGCGAACGGTGGCGGTTTCAGCTTCGGCTAGGCGGACGCGATCTTCTAGGATGTCCTTGCCCGATGCCCATTCCGACTTTTCTTTCGAGATGAGTTGTTTGGTCTCGACCCATTTGGTCAAGGTTTCGCGGGTGGCCTCGATGAGGGGGGCGGTCTCGCTGGTAACCTTCATCGCAGGGGCGGCTGGGGCAGGTGCATTGGTTGTCGCTGGGGCGTTCGTTTGGGCGGAAAGCCTGGGAGCCAAGTGGAAAAGAAAAAGTACGACGAATAAAAAGCTGCAATTCATCTTTAAAAACTCCACTTGAGACCTGAGGTGATGATCTGGTTAGCCATGAAATTATTGGAGGAGTTGGACCCTCCCAGCTCGTTTACGCTGGTCTCGTTGCCGTAGGAAAACTGCACATCCATATAGGCGAGGAATTTATACTCGATAAATACGCTGAGATTTTCATAGATGTTTCGTTCGAGCCCAACAATTGCCTGTAACGCCAAGCAAACGTTATTAGCGGACGTCGTTGTGGTGAGGGCATCCCCTGCGCTATCAGTAATTTTATGATTATTAGAGTACAGGACAGCGGCCCCTACTCCCCCGCCGAAGTATGGAGTGACGGGCAGGTCTTCGAATTTAATCAGACCATTCAACATCACGGCATAGGCAGAGAGATTGTAAGACTCTGTACCGGCTCCTTGCCCCCCATTTTGCAGAGGTATTTTTTCATACGTACCAAGGTAACTGCCTTCTAGCTCCATCGCGGTCCGCATCGGAGTGGGTCCGCCGAAGGCAAGTTGGACATCCCGAACAGCGAAATCGTAGCCGACCTTGCCTGCTGCATAGAATCCAAGGTTCCCGCTATCGGTTTGATCAAGCGGAGGATTTCCAACGGAAGTAGTGGTGCCGTTACTTATGGTTTGCTGAAGCATGGCGCCCGCCCCACCTCCGACGTACCAGTGGCCGTCACGCGGACCCTTAGGACCATCGGTTCCTGATGTCTGAGATGGGGTGATGACTTTGGGTTGGTTGGCAATTTCTGGAAGCGGAGCATCCACCATATTTGATGTGGGCTCTGGGGCTTTTGCGGCAGGTGGCTGGGTTGGTGTGGCCGATGGTGCGTTAGTTACGGAGGAAGCTGGCACTGTCAACCGGCCTGAGTTCTCTTGGGCTTGAATAGGACAAGCCAACAAGGAAATAAGACCCAACAAAAAAATACGCAAAGCCATGGCCCTAAGAATGAAATGACCCCTTGGCTAAGCGAGAAATGTAGTGTGACAATTAAGTGCTAATGCCAACTAGGTACGAATAAGTTTTGATAACAATGTCTGGACCTAAGCAATCCTAAATATCACGCCACGGTCGCCAAGGACGCTACGTAGGTCGTTGGTATTTTCTTTCAACAATCCTTGGCGTCCTTTGCGTGAGGAACTCACTCTTAGCCTTGACTTTGCTCTCATTAGTGGCAAATTGCCATCATGGTAAAAACACAAGTTCAGTTCCCTGACCATCTTTATCGTGAGGCCAAGAGAGTGGCGATAGAGCAGGAGATGAGTTTTGCGGAAGTTGTTCGCCGCGGCCTTGAGATTGCGGTTCAGGGGTATCCTCCTGGAAGGGCTCCAGGTGAAGGCTGGAGCCTGCCCTCGGCCAAGCCTTTGGGTCGTGTGAAGCTTTTGGAGAAAGATTGGACGCTGGCTTCCCGCGATTCTACGTGATCAGTTTCGACACAAACATTGTGGTTCACGCGGCCAACGCGGATTCCACGGACTCGCCTCAAGCTCGCACGTTTTTGGAAGAAACGGCTCAGCGAAAAGACGTGGTGATTTGTGAACTGATGCTCGTCGAGGTTTTCCTCAAACTCTGCAATCAAAAGATCTTTCCAAATCCGCTCTCCTCGACCGAATCGTGGGACTTTTGCGATCGACTTCGGAGGAACAGAAACTGGCGCGTGGTGGAGTCAGCCCCCGTAATGGAAGAGGCTTGGCGTCTCGCCAAGCAAAAAAACTTTCCTTTTCGCCGGATCATTGATCTGCGACTGGGCCTCACCCTTCGGCACTTTCGTGTTGAGGAATTTGCCACAACCAATGGCAAGGATTTCCAGTCGATCGGCTTCCGTCGCGTCTGGAACCCACTGACCGAAAAATGAGTTTGAGCTCATCACCCCAATACCAAGGTAGGGCGGTCTCTCCGAGAACGCCTGCGTTGAATACTCCATGCACAACCGCTCAGCGAGGCGGCCTCGGAGATGCCGCCGCTACCTAAGCTTCCAGCTGCAAAACAACCTTCGCACCTTCCCACGTTCTCACCCGTCAGCCCTGCGAAGCTCAGCGAGCCTGCTGGGACTGAGCAAAGTAGGGCCCGCCCTGAACTTCTTTCGGGGCTAGAACCTCCAATTCATCTCAAATTCTGCCGCTTGGGTATAAAAATTCTGCATGGTGTAGCCCCCGAAATCGGGACTGAGCACCCCATTGAGTCTGTAGGCGATCGACACATCGAAACCTGGAGCCACCTGATACCCGCACCCTAAAAATGCTTCCCACGCCCCCATGAAGTTCGACTGATTAAAATCCCCCTGATAGTTGATCGTTCCCGAGATCGTGCTGACAGTAAGCTTTTGGAACATGCCTCCTCCGCCTGCACCCACAAATGGTCGCCACCCGTCCCCGATCGGATAAGAAAACTCGGCGTTCACCATCAGCGGCACTTGGAGAAGATATCCTTCGGCATCCAGCTTCATCGTTCCATTTAGATTTGGATTGCCACCAACCCCCGTGAAAGTTCCATTTCCTGTGATCGTGTACGACTCGACTGTGTTGTAGATACAGCCGGTTTCAAACTCGAAATTGATCCACTGGTTCAACCGATATCCTGGGGCAAAATCGAAACGGAAACCTGGATTGAAACCGATCGACTCGTAACTGATGGTTCCATTGAACGGAACCGATGTGGCGAAAAGGGGATTTATGTTCGTCTGGGGATAATCCCGGGTGTCCCGCTGGGCGACCGACATGTCGGAGTTCACCGTCCCACCGAGTGCGATTCGCAGACCTGGCCCTGGGCCCGTGACTGGATCCGCCTGCACGTCGGTCAGGGACAATCTCTGGGCAAAAAGATTCGATCCGCAAAACAACATCATGATCAGCAAGCACCATGCCCTTGTGAGCGGCATTGCGTCCTTTTCTCGAGGCATCGGACTCATCTCACACTAAGTCCGCAACGTTTGTCGTGGGTTGACAAATCGTAGGTTAGATTCAAAGTACGTATATGGCTATTGCTCAAGCCCTTAAAATGCTCGAAAAAGAAGGCGGTTTTCGTAGCGAGCAAGCCACTGCGATTTTGGAAGCGATCGAGGTAACTTCTGAGAAAACCCGACAAGATCTGCACTCTTCGGCTCATCGGGAATTTGCCACCAAAGCAGACTTACAGGAGATGAAAGCGGATCTTATCAAATGGATCTTTGGCCTTCTAGTGAGCCAAGCCATTGTTGTTTTAGGTGGTGTGTGGTTCATGTTGTCTCAAGCCTCCAGATAAAATTCGCGTCCCTTGGCCTGCGAAGCCTCGGCGAAGCAGGCTCGGCGTGTCCCGCGAATGCGGGGCTTGAATCTGGTAACCCTGCGAAGCTCAGCGAGCCTGCCGAGACTGAGCGAAGAAGGGCCTTTGCGTGAGTTATCATTTTCACCTTGTTTCAGAAGCGAATCGTTACCGTCCCCATGATCGACATCGACGGAACCGACTGTCCTGTGATCGAATTCAAATAGCGAAACTGGACGTCGACCATCAGGTCGGGCACTCCAGGGTTGATCTGAATTCCGCCAAACCCTTGGAAGGCGGAAAGAGTTTGGCTTCGGGTATTGTCATTTGGCCCTCCCGTAATGAACACTTGGCGAAAAATTCCTCCTGCGCCGCCACCGGCCACAAGTCGAATTTTCGAATCGGCTAACGGGTCGGTCCGAAAAACAAAATTCCCCATCAAAGGAACTTGAAAGAGCTGGATGTTGGTGACCTGAGTCATGTCGGTTGCAGAAATTCCCTCAAGTTGATTTTGGTAGACCGAGTTATAAAGAAGGCCTCCTTCGATCTCAAAGGCGATGTTGTCGTGAAACTGGGCTCCCAGCATCAATCCGGTGGCAAAGCCAGGTTGCATGGGAACGTTGCCACTAATGCCAAAATCAGGATAATTGACCGACGTGACAAAGCTAAGTCCGACTCCTGTGCGCACATAAAATGGGGTAAGCGAATTGGCCTCGTCACCGAGAATGGATACTTTTCCGCTTTCTGTGTCCTTTCCCTCGAGTTTTGCTCCTGGAATAGATTGATCCACCAGTTCCACATTCGGATCGGCTAAAAGGGAGGGAGGTTTGGCAAGAGGGTGGGGATTGGCGGGATCATCGGCCCAAGCAGGCACAGCTGTGCAGAGCACAGTAAAAATAAGCACACCCCATCGGCACATGGGCGGAGAGTGAAGGGCTAAAAGGAAGCTTCAAGTCCCTAACAGAGAAGTAAAAAAGAACGTGTGAATAGACATCGAAATGTCACACGGTCAGGTGGAAGTAACGGGTTACGGTTTGGGAAGAGGGAAAGAATGGTTTGGATCAGCAACAGTTTTTACGAGAATAAACCCTTCTCCTGCGGGAATTTTCTCGAGCACCTGTGCAGGAGTATTCCAGAGGTGGGTACGGGAATTGAGCCGTAACCACCGGAATCCCTGTTTGGTTTGACTCAGGCCATACATCAGACTCGCTCTTCCGTTCTGAAGGATAATTTTGTCTGCCTGCGTGGCATGGCCACCTGTTCCTGCCCGAAGTCCATTGGCAGGAGTACCCCAATCCACTCCAAGTCGAAGATCTTTGGCGAACGGATAGGAGATGTAGTTGGTGCCCTTTTTAAGCGGAACAGAACAAGGCACCTTGCGGACAACCCCTGTGAACCCTCTTGAAAGTCCGCGTTGATCGCCAAATTTAAGTCCAAACGAGGATCCAGGCGGAAGAATTAGCTCCTCGGAGCGAAGTAGTCTTGCCGAATTGGATTCCTGCCAAAGCAAGGTGCTTCCTGATAAGTTGGCTTGGGCAGCCAAGGAGACCGACCCAGGAAAGGGAAGAAAGAATTGAAAGGATTTTGGGTTTTCCCCTCCGCTTTGAATTCGGCGAAGGAGGGTGTCATCCGCTAGGTAAGGCAAGGTGATATGGGGATGGACTTCAATCGTTGCCCCTACCAGAGAGCTGTCGATGGGGCTCTTGGTATTCCAAGGGGAAGTCGCGGCAACCAAGGCGTGGTCGCTACGGATCCGTGTTGCGGTCTCATCCAGTTCGAGTCGCTGACCTAACCATGGGTGAGTCGCAGGGCTTACTACCTCGGCGTAGTATTCCGACCCAGAGACCAAGGCAGAGCCAAAGGCGGTATCTGTAAAAGAAGGAGTCCATTGGATGATTGGGCCGGATTGGACCGCAGTGACTGGTCCAGATGAAAGGGCAGGATGCTGGAGAGGGATACCTACCAGCTCTAAATCCTTTTCTAGGGTCATCGAGTATCCGGCAGTTTCTTGGGCTTGAAGGCAGGAAATAGCACAGGTGCTTAAAAAAGAAAAAAGAGCCACCTTGGTTAAGTTTAGAAATTTTTTCATATTTGCATTTTTTTAGCGAACAGTCAGGGAAATAGCCTTTTTAATCCAACCTTTTCCATTTTGCACAAACAACGTTACGGAGTAGGTCCCTGCAGTTGTGGGGGTTCCTGTAACCAAGCCAGTCGAGGAGTTGATCGTTAGGCCAGGAGGGAAACCGTAGCCAGAAATCCTTAGGCCTAAATCTTGGGCGGAGAGCATTGAGAAGCTGGCCGGGGTGCCTGCTTGAAGGTTGCTCGATCCAGAAAGCGGAGTCGCTGTCGTGGGTTTAGAGCCAGAGACAAAAATCCGCAGGGTTGCCGTACCCGACTGAAGGTCGGCGGTGAGGGTTGAGCCTGGACGATAGGAGTTGTAGGCCTCAAGGCGTACATCGTAATTTCCCGCTTGGGTAGGAGTCCCAGCAAGATTCGCGCCATTTAAAGCAATGCCCGGAGGCAGGCCGTTTGCGGTGAATCGAAAGGGAGCCCCGTCCGCAGCGATTGTATACTGTGCAAAAGTCTTTCCAACTCCAGCAAGTCTTGTTGATTCACTGGTAATCACAGGGGCCACTGGATTCCGAAGCCGGAATATCACCGGCACAGTCACGGTTCCCCCTCCCTCGTAAAAGGTGGAGGTGTCAGCGACAACATTCACAGTAAACTCGTAGGGGAACGTCGTGCTGGTGTTCTTTCCCGTGATCAATCCTGTTTTCCGCAACCCCGCACTATTGTTGATCAGCCCGGTAGGCAGAGTTCCAACAATCTGAATATTTTGGTTAGGGCAAAGAGTGGATACATCGGTCGAAAGTTGCAGGCTGTAGTCTTCCCCTACATTCACCTCGAAAGGTCCAGAAGAAGTTAATGCGTTAGGAGTAGGAGCAACCAGCCGAAGATCAAAATCAAGGGAGGCTGAAACCTTGGATCCATCCAATCCTGAGGTACGGTTGAGGGTCAGGGTGACAACTCGCGAGGTTGTCCCTTTGGCGAAAGGGGCGGCCGTGGAGGAGATGAGGAGATTGCCCCCGCTATAGGTGACACCTGTTATTTCTGGTTCAAACGTGTAGGAATCGACCGTAAACCCTGCGGGGATGGTCACAGGAATCGAGTAGGCGGTTCCTGCCGTCCGGGTGAGTTTGTTTGAGACGAGCGAGGGGATTGATAAGGAGGGAGATGTTAGATCGAGAACGAGGGTGGCAGTACCTGTGCCGGCGCCATTGGTAGCGGTCACTGTTACGTTAAAAGTGTTAGCCACAACATTGGGAATTCCAGAGATGAGGCCGGTGGTTGTGTTAATTGAAAGTCCACCTGGGAGGCCTGTGGCGTTGAAGGAGGTGGGAGAGCTATCGGCAGCGATTTGATAGGTGAAGGCGACTCCGCGAGTGGCTGTGGCAGTTAGGGTGGAGGTAATGACGGGGTCGGCATTGAGGGTAATAACCAATGTGGCAGTTCCTGTGCCGGTGACGTTTATAGCGGTCATGGTGACGTTAAAGGTGCCAGCCGCAACATTGGGAGTTCCGGAGATAAGACCGGTGGCGGTGTTAATGGACAGGCCGCCGGGAAGGCCTGTGGCGTTGAAGGAGGCGGGAGAGCTATCGGCGGCGATCTGATAAGTGAAGGCGGTTCCGCGAGTGGCTGTGCCAGTCAAGGTCGAGGTGATGATGGGGGCAGCACTGAGAGTAATAACTAGGGTGGCAGTTCCTGTGCCGGTGGAATTGGTAGCGGAAAGGGTGACGATAAAGGTGCCGGCAGTAACGTTGGGAGTGCCAGAGATGAGACCGGTTGCTGTGTTAATGGAGAGACCGCCGGGCAGGCCGGTGGCATTGAAGGAGGTCGGCGAGCTATTTGCACTTATTTGATAGGTAAAGGCAGTGCCACGGAGCGCTATGGCACCGATGCTCGAAGTAATGACAGGAGCACCCACTATGGGTTCTGATAGATTAATTAAAAGCGTTGCTGTCCCAGTACCTGCGGCGTTGGCAGCGGAAAGGGAGACGTTAAAAGTGCCAGCAGGAACGTTGGGAGTGCCAGAGATGAGACCGGTTGCTGTGTTGATGGAGAGACCGCCGGGCAGGCCGGTTGCATTAAAGGAGGTAGGAGAGTTATCGGCGGCGATTTGATAGCTGAAAGCGGTGCCGCGGGTGGCTATGGCGATTAAGGTCGAAGTAATGTCGGGGGCTGCCTGGAGGGTAAGGACAAGGGTTTCAGTATCCGTGCCAGCGGCGTTACCAGCGGAAATGATGACGCTAAAGGAGCCGACTGCAACGTTAGAAGTCCCAGAGATGAGGCCAGTGGTGGTGTCAATAGAAAGGCCGTCCGGCAGTCCTGTGGCATTAAAGGAGGTGGGAGAGTTATCGGCAGTAATTCGATAAGTGAAAGCGATTCCACGAGTGGCTGTGGCAGTGAGGGTGGAGGTGATATCGGGTGGAGCCACAACAGTTACCGCTAAACTTCCTGTAGCGGTTGTTCCTGTCAGGGAATTGATCGCACTTAATCCAAGGGTAAAAGTTCCACTAATGCTTGCCCCAGGGGTAAGGGTGATCACCCCTGTGGCAGAGTTAAGGGAGGCCCAAGTAGGTAGAGAGGTAACACCGAAAGAGTTTGCCCCATTGTTGCTGAGAATCTGGTAGGTTGAGGGGGTCGCCCCAGCGTTCATGGTTAGCGTTGTGGCGCTGGTGATCTGCCCATAGGCAGCAGCTGTTGCCATTCGAAAAGCTCCAGACGAAGAGAAGAATTGGCCGAAGATTACGTCCGATCCCGACGTCGAGTCTCCGCTGATTTCTATGGTTGAAGGGCTATCATCTTTTGGAATATAGGAATCGAGGTTTGTGCCGCGTGATTTAAGTAAAATAAAACTCGCAGTAGGATCAAAAGGATTTGTGCTGGAAGAGAAAAGGGTAAATACAGGTAAATTCGAAGCGGTTGTAGGGGTGATCTCCGCACTGGCCCCACCTTCTGAGCTCCACCCAATATTTGGGTTTTCGTAAGTTCCATAGTCTCCTTTTAAAAAAGGGGTTGAATTGAAGAATTGCAGCTGGTTGGAAAATACAGCAACCAAGTCTGCCGCTGTGGTTGCCCCCCGAAGGGCGGTGAAAAAGGCATCTTGGGTTGTTTTATAGGATACAACAAATAGTGCTGTTCCATCAGGAACTATAGTACCAGAAGGAGTTTGTAGCGGGCTTGTTTCGGGATTGATGCTAACGTTGACCACTGCCGCCCGTAAGGGTGTAAGAAGTAAGAGTAGAGAGAAGAGAGAACAGCCGAAAAAAGGAGAGTCCAGCCCAGTTCTGCTTTGCAATCTGCCCGAGTTAATTGCAGAGGCCCGATTAGTTTGAGTCCGACTCCCTTTCTTCTTCTTCCACATTTCTAACAACCTCATGAAGATAATACATAGTGCTGGATTTCCTTTTTTCCATAAACCAATCGGTTTGACGCTAAATTGTAACCTTCGGCTCTTCTGCTAATTTCTAATCTTGTTTTTACCTTTTTTCACTTTTCGGCGTGGCTCTTTCCTAATCTCAACTCTGTTTTGAAAAATCTGCAAAATCCGCTTTCTTGAATAAGGCGAATATGTGGCAAAAGCCGACTTTCATGCGCAACTCCTTGTAAAACAACAGAAGCCCATGATTTCTGTCACACAAATGTCACAAAAAACCCGTTGCGAAATTTATTTTTCGAGCAAAGGTTTCTTTATGCAAAGTTTTATCAGTCCGTCAACCATAACAACAACCAACAGGGAGAAACAAGTCATGAACCAAATCTTGAAAGCAACTAATTCGCTTCGCGCGGGCCTCGTCGTCCTCGCAGGTATATCCATTCTCGGGAGCTCTGCCTCCACTCAGGCCGCCTCCATCGGGTCGCCTGCATCGATTGTGGAAATTTCGTTTGCTGGTGGAGGCAAACGTGATTTCATTAGCACTCCATACGTGCGTACCGGAGAGGTTTTTGGGACAATTGCCTCCGTTGGGTCAGCAACAACCATAATTCTTACAGACGAAGCGAGTGCCACTTATACAAATGGTCGCTTCACCCCTGGCACTGCTACCCAAGACAATAAGTACATCCTTGAAGTGCTCGACGGGCGCTACATCGGGTTGGTTGCCTATATCAAAAGCAACCTAGGGAACACCTTCACCGTTGATGAGGTCTCCCTCCCTCTCGATGGCTTGCTGGTAGGCTCTAAGTTTGCCATCCGCAAGGATTGGACGATCGAAAGCTTGTTCGGCGCCGCAAGTGCAACCGCACCCCTAGCCTCAGGAAGTTCGACCGCCTCAGGAGACAATATAAATGTCTGGAACCAAAAAACACAAGCTTACTCGACCTATTACATCCGCTTATCGAGCGGTGTTTACTCTTGGCGGGATGCAGTTGGCAATGCCGCCAACCACATCCGGAGTCCCTATGGACAGGGAGTCCAAGTTCTGCGCCGCGCTGCTGGCAATGGTGCCCTGACCTTGAATGGCGAACTTCGTACAGCGAAGCTTCGCAGGGATATTCTCCAAAACAAAGTTGCACTTATTGCTAATCTTTCCCCCTCTGCTACGACTCTTGGGGATTTGAATGTGACGATCGACCGAGCCGCTTCTGCTTCTGGAAGTGTGGTCAAAGTGTGGAACCCAACGACTCAGGCTTGGACCTCCTACTATCGCCGCACATCGGACGGAAAATTCTTCGACGGACTTGCC
>CAMCNF010000051.1 GCA_945876115.1 Verrucomicrobia subdivision 6 bacterium
AACTACTTTGCTGCGGGTACGCTCATGGCAATTTTATTATCCTCCCAATTGGCAATCGGCTGAATAGTTACCCCGCTTGGTGGCTTCCCTGTATAATTTTCAACAAACTTCTCCTTTCCAAGAGTGACGACCAGACATGCTTTGGGCTGAAAAGTCACAATCTGATCGTTGATCAAAAGCACATTTTCTACCGCACTTTCATTGGGCTCAATAAGAATGGTCGTTTCACCGATTTTTTCATATCCGTAACTAATCGAATAAGGCTTTTGATCGACCTTCACGTTCCTAGCAGCCTCACCGTTTTTCACAAAATCGAGCAACTGATCCTTACTATTTTTAACCACAAGATTCCCATTGGGCTCCAAAAACATTCCCTCCTGCAGCACTTGAGCTTTCTTGGGAAATTTTATCGGTAGCCGATTTAGATATTCTGAAGTTCCAGTCACTACAGTTGTTTGCTCCGAGTAAACGATCCCCCACAATATATCAATCCCTCCATTTTGGACGGTTCGCACCTCTCGAATTCCACCCTGAGTGGCAGCCTCACCAACACCATTGTCCCCCCATTCTACCAAACCAAATAAGGTTGAATGACGTGTGGATTCCCCCGTTTTATCGCCCACTTGTCCATCCTTGGTTGCTGCTCCTGCCTGCATGTACCTCGGGCCTGTGGTTAGATTAAACTGATAGTTTTGTATTCCTGTTACCAGAGCCCCCTCTTCAGATGTATCTGTATAGGCAATGTGACTTGGGTACTGACTTGCACACCCAGCTAAGGACAGCGCCATGCCGCAAGTCAGCATAAGCTTACGGTGCCGTCCCATTAGCATGATGCGGATGAAGGAGTTCATCCGTTTATTTACTTATACGATCCTATTAATTCGACTTTTGCGGCAATGCCACGAGTTTTTGCTCAGCATCGTCCGGATTGATAAGTATAGTTGGCTTATCTCGGTGTGTCGTCCCAGTTGTAGAAGCAGACTTGCTTGAAGGTTTAACAGAAGAATCACCCGTAACAATCGTTGACTGCTCGGAGTAAATGACTCCCCAAAGAACATCAATGCCATTGTTTTGGACTGTTTTGACAGAACGAACCCCGCCATTTTGCGCAGCAGTACCAGCGCCATTATTACCCCACTCCGCCAAACCAAACAATATCGAGTGCCGAGTCGATTCCCCACTCTTGTCACCCACATCCCCCTCTTTTGTAGCAGCAGATGCCTGACTATAACGCGGGCCTGTGTTGACATTGTACTGGTACGAATTAATCCCAGTGCTTACTCCAGCACCATCCGCCGTATCTGAGTAAACAATGTGCGTGGGATAATTCTGCGCGCATCCTACCATGAATAATAAGGCGATGAGGCTAGTTGCCGCAACTTGAACAGATGTTTTTTTATTTCTCATTTTTTTTAATTATAAGATATGAATAAATTGTCAATAACTTTTTTTCTTCGGCTTCTTTTTCCTTAGCCCTTTCGAGCTATCCCTATTGAAAGTAGAATCCTGCTACTTTATTTTTTTCGAGAACCAGAGTGGCCAATAATTGATCCGTATTCTTTGAAGTAGTTATTTTCCATAAAAATATATCCCCGTTGCTTTTAGATATTTTGCCGAGATAAGAAGAAGTATACCCACCTCGAAGACGGGCCCCAATCTCGACTTGCGCCGAATGAAAAAGCTCGGGGGTCATTTGTTTCTTGAAAGCCTCGGTTCCGAGTTCTTGGAATACCGACACATCCCCGTCCTGGATTGCTTGCAATAAAACCCCATAAATATTTTTCGCTTCGCCAGGCGAATCGTCAGCACCGAACAAGTAACAATTCGAAAAAAGGACTATCGCGATACAAAAGTTTCGCATCGGATTTTCTATAACGTTGCCTTGAACTGATGACAACGATAATCGCCCAAGGTCTTTTCTTGTTTCAATATCGTGAATTATTTTTTTTACACTTCTTTTTTAGAAATTCAGAAATCCTTTCCCGAAACTCTCTTCCGAAATTTCGGTTTTCATGCCCTTCCCCGGGAATAATCCAAAACTCTTTCGGCTCAGCCGCCACCTCGTAAATCGTCCGCACCATCGCAGGATCCATTCGCCGATCCTCCTCCGCCGCTAGGATCAAAATCGGCACATCGATCCGCTTTGCTGCTCTCAAACTATCTACCGCATCCAGTTTAAATTTTGCCCGCTCCTCAATCATCGGCATCGCCAGTGTCAGTAAGGGAAATTCCGACATTCCGTACATTAACTTCGCATGATGCCGAATCGTATTGCGGTAGGTGTCGAACGGAGCATCCGCAATCACCCCAGCGACCGAACCATCCTCCGCCGCCGCCAAAAGCGCCGCCACCGCCCCCATCGACGTTCCCCACAATACTGGATCTCCCGCGCCCCGCTTCCTCACAAACTCTATTGCCGCTTCTACATCCCAACTCTCGTAATACCCGATACTCGTTAGGCTCGTCTCACTCATCCCGTGACCTCTGAAGTCGATCGCCAAAACCGGATACCCCGCAGCCTGTGCGAAAAGAATATAATCGATCATGTGCGCTTTGCCCGCCCCCAACCCATGCAAAACTATCACCGGCGGGTTCCCCTTCTGCCCACCCGGCATCCACCACCCCGATATCTTCTTTCCATCCTTCGCCCTCAGCTCCACATCCTCGCAAAACAGACCCAGCCTTGCGGGATGCAAGGCCGGTCGAGCTGTCGGAGGAATCTTCGTTGCCAAATCTGCTAAGAAACTCGCCGCCAAAAAAGCCAACCCCACCACCACCAACCCCAGAAACCCACCTCCCACCAAGATTGCCTTTCCCTCCTTTCGCCAGAAATTCATATCCTCCATCTTAGCCTTTTTCCGTTGGCATGCGAGGCGCCTACCCCCCCCTCATTGACACCCATCCCAAAAAGGCGAATCATTCCTTTATGAAATTAAATCTAATTCGCATCCTTCAACTTCTCCTCATCACCCTCCTCCTCAGCACTCCCCTAGCCTCCGCGGAAAATAAATGGGACTGCTCGGCAAACCAAATTAACTCTCGGGGAGATAAAATTCCAACCGCCCGCGGCCATCACGACTCCGATCAAGATGACGATGACGAAAAAGATGACGACGACTGTAAATCGAAAAACAAGTGTTGTCAGAAAAATTCCTGCCAAGACAAGGACGACGACGATAAAAAATAACTAATTCACCCCGCAATCTCGAAAGGGTGACCCTCTAAGGGTCTCCCTTTTCTTTGGATCCTTTTCTCTCGCCCTTCCCCCCGCCTCAGCCAAATATCTCTTAGTGAACCTCCGCCTTCTTTGCCCCATCCTCCTTGCCCTCGGACTCGCCCTCATCCTTGTCACCTCCGCCTCCGCCGAAATTAGTCAGGCAGCCGCTGCCACGTACGTCCAACACTGGGCCACCCTCGTCGCCCAAGGCCAAGCCGATGAATTGGGAAAACTGCTCCACGAATCCTACCAACACATCCACGGCACAGGCTTACTCGAATCTAAAACCGCCTTTCTCGAGGCCCTGCGCAATGGCAACCGAAAATATGAGCCTATCCAACTTGAAA
This sequence comes from Verrucomicrobia subdivision 6 bacterium, assembly GCA_945876115.1. GTDB lineage: Bacteria > Verrucomicrobiota > Verrucomicrobiia > Methylacidiphilales > Verrucolacustridaceae > Verrucolacustris. The sequence continues at coordinate 3,565 of CAMCNF010000051.1, forward strand.
ACCTGAAATTTAGATCATTCCAGAACGCTGCTATCCTCACCGCCCAATTTAATCTCAAAGCAACCGCACGAGGTAAAAAGATCGAAGGGGTCTACCTAGCTTCCTTCATCTTAATTCAAACCCCCCAAGGTTTATCTATCGTTTCCTTCCAAGCCACCCCCCTCAAACCCGCAACTCCTTAACCCATCATCTTCCTTGGCGGCTTTACCCCTTACCGTAAAGCTCATCGCTTCTTACCCTTAAATTAGTTAGGCTCATAACCATGCGAGTTCTTGTCACCGGCATGATTGCAGGGATGGACGACGCCGATTACCTCCGGCGCGTTGTCGCCCTCGGCCAGAAAAATAACCGCGACATTAAGGTCTATCACGCGGTGGACGACTTTACCAAAGCTGGCAAAAAACCCCTTGAACGCCTTCTCGGTGCCACCGACTACGTTTTTGAGCTCACCCGCGAAAAGGAATACGAGAAAATCGGATACGAAATCACTCGCAACAACTACCAAGATGTCATCATCCGCGCCCCCGCCACAGTCGAGTGGAACCGCATCAATCGCAAATTCAAGGATCAACGCATCCTCCGTGATTTCATTAAACCCGATCTGATCGTCACCCTGATCGACGCGGAGTGGGCCATCAAACTCAAACTCGAAACCTTACAAGAGGCAGACCCATTCCTCGTCGCCCTCAAGGAGCGAAATCATACCCTTTACGACATTCTTTCCTGGATGAATGAGGAAGTCAGTCTTTCGGAAGATTGGGCTCGCTACATGGGGATTCCCCACTACGTCATCGCTGTCGGCGAACCGCCGGAGGCGCTCTACAAGCTGGTCACCCACCCCAACCCTTGGGTCGTCTACGCCAGCTACTCCATGAGCTACGGTACTCCTGAAATACGAAAAGAGATCGATAAGGTCATCCATCGCCTTCGTAAATACGCGGTCGTTGTCGATCCCCAATCGATTGAGATTGGCACAAATTTTGAGGGAGTCCCTACCAGCGACCGCGAATCGATTTACGCCTACACCGTCCATCGCGATCTACATTGGTACGTGGGTAAAGTTCACGCCGTCGTCGCCATCCACCCCTACCCTGAGCGTCCACCACTCTCCACAGGGATGATGGACGAATTAGGGCATGCCCGAGATTATATGAAATCCCGCTACATGATCTTCCCGCGCGGCGGCTTTAGCCCCTTCACCACCGATTCCTATATTGAAAAAGGTCATCTCTTCGAAACCTCTGACGACTTTTTCAAATACCTCGACGAAGTCGAAAAACGCCCCAAGTTTACCGACGAATTAGAGCTGCAGGGCGAGTTTTTTAAGGGGCAGTAGCCCATATTCTAAGATGCGGAGGTGGCACCCCAACAAACCACCCATGACACGGGCGGACTCGACCCAGAAACCATTTTTGACTAGTGTATTCTGATGTCTTTGATTCCTCGCATTGTCCAAACCACTGCCGCCCAAGAGCTCAGCTCACCCGAAATGCGGCGCTACGCCCGCCACCTCATCATGCCTGAGGTCACGGTGGAAGGTCAGCGCAAGCTCAAGGCCTCCCGTGTTCTCGCTATCGGCACAGGTGGACTTGGTTCTCCTCTTCTCGCCTATCTCGCCGCGGCTGGAGTCGGTCGCCTTGGCATCATCGATTTCGATCGCGTCGACGAATCCAATCTCCAGCGCCAAATCATTCACCGCCAAACCTCCATTGGTCAGCCCAAGGTAGAATCGGCCCGACGCACCATTTCCGAACTTAATCCCCATGTCGAAGTCATCACCCACGAAGTCGCTCTCCGCTCCGACAACGCCCTCGATCTTCTCCGCGATTACGACATCGTGGTCGATGGCACTGATAATTTCCCCACCCGCTACCTCGTCAACGATGCCTGCGCCCTTTTGGGTAAACCGAATGTCTACGGATCGATCTTCCGTTTCGAAGGCCAGTGCACCGTCTTTTGGGCAGGCCACGGCCCATGCTACCGCTGCCTTTACCCCGAACCCCCTCCCCCGGGAAGCGTGCCCAGTTGCGCCGAAGGGGGCGTTCTGGGAATTCTTCCTGGCGTCATCGGGGTTCTCCAAGCCATCGAGACGGTCAAACTTATCCTCGGCATCGGGGATCCTCTCATCGGTCGCCTCCTTCTTTTTGATGCGCTGAAAATGCGCTTTAAAGAGATGCGCTTACGCCAAAATCCCGACTGTCCGATGTGCGGAAAAAATAAAACCATCACAGGTCTCATCGACTACGAGCAGTTTTGCGGCATGCCCGCCCGCGAAGGCCCCGTCCAGCAAACTGGTCCCACCGTTCCTGAAATCACCTGCGCAGAACTGAAGAAAAAAATCGATTCAAAGAAACCCTTCCTCCTTCTCGATGTCCGCGAACCTCACGAATTCCAGATTTCCAAAATTACTGGCTCTACCTTGCTCCCACTCGGCGAACTCCCCAAGCGTTGGTCAGAAATCCCCCAAGACAAAGAAATCGTCATCCACTGCAAGGCAGGTATTCGCAGCGCCAAAGCTCTTCTTTTCCTCCAGCAGCAAGGCTACCAAAACATGCTCAACCTTAAGGGCGGCATCGATGCTTGGTCCGACGAAATCGACCCCTCCCAGCCACGCTATTGAATTTTGTTCGCTTCCTTGGCTTCATCTGCTGGCTCACCATCGCGGGAGCTTGGGCTGGAGGCGAAGCGAAATTAGAAATCGGGGATCAACGATTGACCGTAGAAATCGCTCTGCGCCCCGAGGAGCAGATGACAGGCCTAATGAATCGCGATGCCTTGGACTCCGATCGGGGAATGCTCTTTGTTTTCCCTGCACCCAAACAGGCCTCCTTCTGGATGCACAACACCTCCATTCCACTCGATCTCGCTTTTCTCGATGCCAATGGGGTGATTCTCGAGATCATTCCCCTAGTTCCCTTTGAAGAAAAACCAGTCCAGAGCCAATCCTCAAAAGTATCCTATGCCCTCGAGGTCGCCCGCGACTGGTTCGCCAGCCGCGGACTAAAAGCCGGGCTTAAAGTGAAGGGACTGCCAAAAACTTGAGTTGTGGTTGGCTCAGGCGTGAGCCATGTCTCGACGAGCGAAAGCACGGACCTGGTGGGGATGCACACTGCCCACCGCCAAGTTCTTGCCGTCAGGTGAAAAAAACTCAACCTCGTACCCGAAGGGATCACGATGGACATGAATCACCGTTCCCACTTTCCCTGCCACTAGCCCATACTCAGAAAGGTCTTCCGTAAGAACTACTCGGCTATGTTCCGTAAAAGAGTTCATTAAGGGGAAGGGTAAGCCGTAACGAGACGTGGCGCAAGAGCCCCCCTGTCGAGTTGCCAAACGGTGGTGATTCGCGCCCTTTGGCCCTGCGGAGTTAGGATCAATCCTCGGATTACCATGCGACAACCAAATTTCGAATTAACAATCACTTCAACCTCTCGCTCTTCCAACAAGTTCCGAATCGAATCCGAAAATAGTTCCCACTTTTCCCGACTAAACCCCTGGGACTGAAACCAAAGAGCTTTCGATTTTCCTTCTGGATGGTTCTCATTCAGCAGGTAGTCCGTAATCTTACTTTTGTCGATTCGCCACTCATTAGCCTGCATCTCTAACCCCAGATCTGACGGTCGAGGGTGCGATACTGAATCGCCTCGGCCAGATGATCTAAGAGAACTTTTTCACTTTCCGCTAAATCCGCAATCGTCCGGCCCACTTTCAAAATCCGATCCAAAGCCCGTGCACTCAAAGCTAAGTCAGTCATCGCGCTGGAAAGAAGTGCCTTTGCTTCCCGATCCATCGGCACCCGCCTCCGTAATTCTCTCGGGCCCATTTGTGCATTGGCATGAATCGACGAGTTCGGCCCAAACCTTTTTCTTTGTAGCTCTCGTGCGCCCTCGACTCTCCTTTGAATCACCGCAGAAGACTCCCCTGGCTCTTCGGATAATAGCTGCTCGTGCCTCATCGCTGGCACCTCAAGATGCAGATCGATTCGATCTAGGAGCGGTCCACTTATTTTATTTAAATACCGACGAGAAGCCTGACCATTAGGTCGGCCTTCAAAATTACCTCGCGGACTCGGGTTCATGGCTCCGATAAACATAAATCGAGCAGGGAATGTCATCGTCCCCGAAGCTCGGGAAATCGTCACCTGCCCGTCTTCCAGCGGTTGGCGTAAAACCTCCAGCGCCGATCTCTTAAATTCTGGGAGTTCATCCAAAAAAAGCACTCCGTGATGGGCCAAGCTAACCTCGCCTGGAGAGGGGTGGGCCGAGCCTCCAATCAGCCCAATATCTGAAATCGTGTGGTGGGGGCTACGAAAAGGACGCTCCCTTACCAACGAATCTTCTGCTCGCAACAAACCCGCCACGCTATGGATTCGGGTTGTTTCAAAGGATTCTTCCAAGGTCATCCGAGGAAGAATTCCTGGCAGCCTTTTGGCTAGCATACTTTTTCCCGACCCTGGGGGTCCGATCATTAGCACATTATGATTTCCGGCGGCTGCAATTTCCAAGGCGCGCTTAACCGCCTCCTGTCCTTTGACCTCAGAGAAATCCACCCCCAACGGATTTTCTGTCTTTGGGAGCGATCCATTCATCAATGTCTTTGCCACGATCGGAATATTTACTGCTTTACCATCGATCACCTCCGCCGCCTCACGCAGGTCCTGCACAGGAACCACTCGAACTCCTTCCACCGCGCTGGCCTCAGCCGCATTCAAGACAGGCACGATGAGTCCCCGCACTCGACGATCTCGGGCCAGAAGAGAGATAGCCAAAACTCCTCGTACAGAGCGAACGGCTCCATCCAAAGCTAGCTCCCCCACAACCATCCACTCCGCTAGATTGTCCTTTGAGATCTGTCCCGAGCACGCCAACAATCCCAGGGCTATCGGCAGATCGAAACAGGGCCCAGCTTTTTTTAAGTCCGCCGGCGCCAAGCTGGCCGTAATAAAACCTTCTGGACAAGAGTACCCACTATTCCAAATTGCTGCTTTCACCCTTTGTCGCGACTCTTTTACCGCTGTGTCCGCTAATCCAACCACGACAAAGTTCTCTTTTCCGCCCCCCGCATCCACCTCTACCTCCACTGGCAGGGCCGATACCCCAACAACCGCAGCCGACCAAGTACTGGCGATCTGTCTCATCGGCTCCACTCCAATCCTGCCTCTTGAAGGGTAAAGGCGTGCTGTAGCCAACGGCATCGAGGAATTTGACCAGGCGAGTAGAGAATCTCCACGATATCGAAGCGTACGGGCGGAGGTCGGCTTGATAGTTCCCGCAGATATCGATTTGCTGTAGCAATGATTCGCCGTTGCTTGCCATACGTCACCGCGTACTCGGGCTTGAGTCGCGCCAGAAAGTGGCGGGTCTTCACTTCCACCACCACAAGCTCTTGTCCGTGCCGCCCAACCAGGTCGATCTCCCCGAACCGAGCCTGATAGTTTCGAACCAGAATTTTGACCCCCGCCCGCTGCAGATAACGCGCTGCAACCCTCTCCCCGTGGCTACCCGCTTGGCGGCTATTTTTCCACGCCGGGCACGGGCGCCGATCCCAAGGGTAAAAACGATCTCCGATGAATCGGACAAGGCCCATCCATGGCCAACGCGCGCAAATGCTCTGCCGTGCCGTACCCACGATTTTTATTAAATCCATAGGTAGGATATAACTGCCCAAAGTGCAAAAAGTTGCGGTCCCGCGAAACTTTTCCCAAAATAGATGCTGCCGCGATCGAAGGGCAGATCCTATCACCCCCCACCACTGCGATATGTTTCCGCCCTAAATGCTTGGCAGGTAACCCGTCTACGAGGATAACTCCATCGTTAAGCCCTAACTTATCCAAAGCACGCCCCATCGCCATTTGGCTCGCAACGAGAATATTATGCTCCTCAATTTCCTCAATCGTGGCCTCGCCGATAGCCCAGATACCCGTTTCGGGCTTAGTGAGAAGCGTAAAAAGCTCTTCTCTTTTCTTTAACGACAGCTTCTTCGAATCATCTAGGCCAGGAACAAGTGTGCCCGATCGATGGAAACGATAGGCCGCCGCTACAACCGATCCAGCCAGCGAACCCCGCCCCACTTCATCCACCCCCGTGACCGGAGCAGATCCGGCCCACTTCTTCTCCGCTTTCCAAGCGGGAGGAATTCTTTAGCCCTTCTTTTTAACAACAAGTTCCCTAACCGACATATCCGAACGACCACGCAGATAAAAAAGTTTTGCCCGACGTGGGTTACCCCTCGACTCGACTTCAATCTTCTCAATTCGTGGAGAGTGTAGAGGAAAAATGCGTTCCACCCCTTCGCCATAGCTAATCCGGCGCACGGTGAACTGCTCGTTCAATCCACGACCTTTCCGCGCAATCACGGTCCCCGCGAAAAGCTGGGTCCGCTCCTTGTCCCCTTCTTTCACCTTGGTAAAAACCTTAATCTTGTCGCCCACCCCGAAGCCAGTGCGGCCTTCTTTGAATTGCTCTTGTTCAATCGTTTCGATGATCTTTGCGCTCATATTTTGTTTTCCTTTAGAATGGAAGACCCTACCTGCTTTTTCTCTGCAAGTAAATCTCCCCTTCGTGCCTCCGTCCGCGCGAGCGCTTGGCTCTTCCTCCAAGCCGCAATCTCCGCATGGTGACCAGAAAGCAGAACATCGGGCACCGTCATTCCTTGGAACACCTCAGGGCGGGTATACTGGGGTCCCTCCAATAGTCCCTCCCCTTCAAAGGAGTCGTCCCCCGCCGATTCCTCATTCCCCAAGACCCCAGGAATCAACCGCACCAACGCATCAATCAAGGTCAAGGCAGGCACCGTCCCGTTACTCAAAATATAATCGCCCACCGATATCTCCTCATCGATCCACCCTTGGCGCACCCGCTCATCGATCCCCTCATAATGTCCACTCACCAGAAGAAGACGGGGATACTCCCGCACCATCTGTCGAACTTTCGCCTGCTCAAGCCGAGTCCCCTCAGGCGTTAAAAAAATCACCCGCGCGCGATTTTCTCCCTCCCCGCGCAAATGCTCAATCGCATCCACCAAGGGTTCCGCCTTCATCACCATCCCAGGACCACCCCCAAAGGGACGATCGTCTACAATACGATGTTTGTCTTTGGCATAATCTCGCAGTTGATGAACCCTGATTTGCACTAAACCAGCACGCTGGGCCCGACCCAAAATACTTTCACCCAACACCCCTTGCGCCATCGCGGGGAAAAGAGTCAGCAGATCAATCGTCACGCCGCCATCCCCTCGTGGGCGCCATCCTCCACTTCGACAAAGATGCGTTGACCATCT
>CAMCNF010000052.1 GCA_945876115.1 Verrucomicrobia subdivision 6 bacterium
GATGCGTCGGAAAGGATGAGAGGATTCGCAGTCCGCGTTTTGTCGCGGCGTGATCCCCTATTCCTTGCAGGCGAACGGACCGGCCATGACCAGGTTCGACATCGGGGGGGAGCGCGAGAAAGAGCTATGGCCGAAAAATTCTTTTCGCAATTGAAGTGCCGTGAGTGTGGTCGGACTTATCCCGCCTTGGCGACGCACGTGTGTGAATTCGACTTTGGTCCTTTGGAAGCGGACTACAATTACTCTGCGATTGGGGCAGTTTTAAATCGCAAGGTGATCGAATCTCGTCCTGGGACGATGTGGCGGTATCGGGAGCTATTACCGATTGTGGGAGATCCGACGGTCGGTCAGCAGGTTGGGTTTACTCCCCTAGTAAAAGCGGATCGGTTGGCCAAGGCGCTTGGGGTGAAGGCGTGTTATGTGAAAAACGATACGGTTAATCATCCTACGCTAAGCTTTAAGGATCGGGTGGTGGCGGTGGCGCTTTCTCGGGCGAGGGAGCTGGGTTTCAAGGTGGTGGCGTGCGCCTCGACGGGGAATCTAGCCAATTCGGTGGCGGCGAATGCGGCGAGTGCGGGGATGGAGAGTTGGGTGCTGATTCCAGCGGATCTCGAACAGAACAAAGTTCTCAATAGCATTGTCTACGGGACGAATGTGGTAGGGATTGAGGGGGCATATGATGCGGTGAACCGCCTTTGTTCGGAGATCGCGGGCAAATACGGGTGGGGGTTCGTGAATGTGAATTTGCGACCGTACTATGCGGAGGGGTCGAAGACCTATGGCTACGAAATTATGGAGCAGTTGGGGTGGAGAATTCCGCGGCACACGGTGGTTTGCATGGCGAGCGGGTCGTTGTTGACCAAGATCCATAAGGCGTATGGGGAGTTCACGAAATTAGGCTTGGTGGAGAAAGACGGTTTCTCGATTCACGGAGCGCAGGCGACGGGTTGCAATCCGATCACGGCGGCGCGGAAGGGCGGAACCGACTTAATCCGGCCAGTGCCCCATCCTAAGACGATTGCGAAATCGTTGGCGATTGGGACGCCGGCGGATGGGTACTATGCGGTGAAGTCGATGGCCAAAACGGGTGGGTGGTCGGAAGATGCCACCGACGAGGAGATTATTGCGGGGGTGCAGTTACTCGCGGAAACGGAAGGTATCTTTGCGGAGACAGCCGGTGGTGTGACGGTGGCGTGTGCCAAGAAACTGGTGGCGACGGGGAAGATTCCGAAAGATGAAGAGGTGGTTTTATGTATCACGGGCCACGGATTAAAAACGGTCGAGGCGTTGACGGGGCATCTGGCGGCTCCGTCCAAAATAAAGCCGAGCCTGAAGGAGTTTGACTCGCTGATTTCCTCTGGACTCGCCAAGACCCGGGTGAAGGTCTAAAGATTAGGGTATGCCGATTTCCATTAGTATTCCCACTCCCTTGCGTGCTCTGACGGGTCAAAAGGACACGGTCGAGGTGGAGTCGAAGGATGTGCACGGGATGCTGGGGGATTTGGAAAAGGCTTATCCTGGAATCTATGAGCGGTTGGTGGATGACCAGGGAGAGGTCCGGCGGTTCGTGAATATTTACGTGGGTGGGGAGGATATTCGTTTCTTGCAAAACCAGCAGACTCCGCTGAAAGCGGGGGATGAGGTGAGCATTGTGCCAGCGATTGCGGGAGGGTAATGGGATGGCGACGAAACGAGCGAGTCTCCGGTACTGGCTGACCTTCGATCCGGAGACGGGAAAAAAGCCTCTGCTTTATTTGATGAGCAAAAAATTTGATGTGGAATTTAATGTGAGGTCGGCTTCGGCGGATCGGGACGTGTTCGTCATGGCCTTAGAGTTTACGGGTCCGCACGAAAAGATCGATGAAGTGGTGCAGTGGTTCACGAAGCAAGGGGTGCAGGTGGAGCCGGTCGAGATTAATACGATTGAGGGATAGGCGACGGTGAAGGTCCTGATTCTGGGAGCCGGCGGGTTGACGGGAAGGTATCTGACGAAGGAGGCGAAGCGGCGGGGGATGGAGGTGGTGGCTACGGCTCATGGAGACTTGGATGTGACACGGCCGGATGGAGCGAGGGAGGCATTGGCGAAGTGGAAGCCAGATTGGGTGATCAACTCGGCCTCTTGGACTAGTTTAGAAAAGTGCGAGGAAGATCCTGCAGGAAGTAAGAAGATTCATACGGAAGCGCCGCGGGAATGGGCGAAGGAGTGTGGGAAGGCACAGGTTCGTTTTGTGCATTTAGGAACGGACTACATTTTTGACGGGACAAAAAAGACGGCGTATTTGCCTGGAGACGCAACGTCGCCGCTTTCCCGCTATGGGCGAGATAAAGCGGCGGGGGAGAAGCAGGTGCTTTTAGCGAATCCGCAGGCTTTGATTGTGCGTTTGGCGTGGGTTTTTGGTCATGGAGGGGCAACGTTCATGAGTAAACTTCCAGCGATTCTGATGGAGAAGGAGGTGGTGGAATTAGCGGGGGGCAGAGTGGGTTCTTGCACCTACGCGGGAGAAGCGGCGCGGATTATCCTGGATCTAGTGGAGAAAAAGGCACACGGCATCACCCACGGAGTTCAAGCGGGGCAGACGACGTGGAAGGAGTTTGCGATGAAGGCGGTGGAGCGGATGAGGGAGAAAGAAAAGAAGGTGCGTTGTCGGGAGATTCGAGAGGTACCGATGGAGCAAATGGCTGGGTTGAAAACTCCTCGTCCTGCTTTCTCCCCGTTGGAGATAGGAGAGACGGAGGCAATCATCGGCCGAAAAATTCCGTCTTGGGAAAAGGGTTTGGCGGAATATCTGGATGAGATTGGCTTGTAGGGTTATTGATTTGGGTTTGAAGGGGATTTTTATTTTCGATAGGGTGGAACGATGAATTATTCGCAGACTTCTCTTTTGGTAATGGCGGCGGGGATGGGTAGTCGATATGGGGGTTTGAAGCAGTTGGATCCAGTGGGGCCGGCGGGAGAGGTGCTCTTGGATTATGCGGTCTTTGATGCGAAGCAGGCTGGGTTTGAGAGGGTGGTTTTTTTGATCCGTAAAAGTCTTGAGGCTGATTTTCGTAAAGCGATTGGGAAACGGTACGAGGGGAAGCTGGCGGTTGATTATGCATTTCAAGAGATCGAGGATCTGCCCAAGGGATTTTCGCTTCCAGTTGGGCGAAAAAAGCCGTGGGGAACAGGGCAGGCAATTTTGGCGGCGAAGAAGGTGATTGAGGGGGGATTTGTGGCGATTAATGCGGATGATTTTTACGGACGGGAGGCGTATCGATTGTTGCAGGCCCATTTGACTTCCCCCGAGGAGCAAGGGAAGGGGAGTTTTGCGATGGCTGGTTTTCGCTTGGATCAGACTTTATCGGATCATGGGACGGTGACGCGGGGGGTATGCCAGCGGGATGCGGATGGATTTTTGGTGGGGGTGGAGGAGTTTTTTGATTTAAGAAAAGAAGGTGGAAAAGTAGTGGGAAAATCGCATAGCGAATTGGTCGGGAAATTTACAGGGGAGGATCCTGTCTCAATGAACTGCTGGGGTTTTAACGCTTCGATATTTCCGTTATTGCAGGAGGGCTTTGAGAAGTTTTTGACAAAGGAGGGGAGTTCAGAGAAATCGGAGTATCTGATTCCGAATGCGGTGGGGGGGTGGATTCAGGAGAAGAGGGCGCGGGTACGTGTGCTCCCCACTGGGGATAAGTGGGCGGGGATGACGTATCCTGAGGATAAGAAACTGGTTGCGGACTATTTGGCGGGACTGGTCGCGGATGGGACGTATCCCCAACCTTTGTTCTGAGGCGGGGTGGGGTAGGATTGGGGTGATGATAAGATTTCCAAAGATAGGGTGGATGGTTTTGGGCGGCGCTCTAGGGCTGGCGGGGTGGTGGTTTTCGGGGCAGGTTATGGGCATGGCGCAAGCAAAGGACAAAGGGATAAAAGGAAGCAAGGTTATGGTCCGGTTGTTGACGGAGGCGGGAAAACCGGGAGTGGCCCGAGAGGTGGCTGAAGTGGTGCGCTCGGATAAAGAGTGGGCGTTGCGATTGACCGTGGAGCAGTTTCGGGTGGGGCGAACGGCAGGGACGGAGCGAGCTTTTTGCGGTGTTTTTCACGACAATCATAAAAAAGGGATTTATTTTTGTGCGGGGTGCGGCCTGCCTCTTTTTCAATCGGGGGATAAATTTGATTCGGGGACGGGCTGGCCGAGTTTTTTCCAGCCTTTTGCGGATGAGAATATTGGGGAGGAGAGCGATTCCGCTTTGGGGATGAGTCGGACGGAAGTGCATTGTGTGCGGTGCAAGATGCATTTGGGGCATGTTTTTCCAGATGGGCCGAAGCCGACGGGATTGCGCTACTGCATTAATTCGGCGGTGCTTAACTTCGAGGAGTCGGGAGAGGTGCCGATCACGGAAACGATTTTTCTTGGGGCGGGCTGTTTCTGGGGGGTAGAGGAGGCTTTTTCGAAGTTTGCCGGGGTTAAAAATGTGGAGGTGGGCTACGCGGGTGGGTCGACAAAAAATCCAACGTATGAGGATATTTGTCGGCATGGCACGGGGCACGCCGAGGTGGTGAAGGTGGAGTACGATCCCAAAAAAGTGAGTACCGAAAAACTTCTTCAGCGTTTTTTTACGATGCACGATTCGACCACTCTGAATCGGCAGGGGCCTGATGTGGGAGACCAGTATCGCTCGGCGATTTTCTTTACGAGGCCAGAGCAGGAGGCGGTGGCGTGGGATGTGATCGATAAACTTTCCGCTGCGAAAAAGTTTTCTGGCCCGATTGTCACCCAAGTGGAGTTAGCTGGGCCGTACACTCGTGGGGAAGAGTACCATCAAAAATATTTTGAGAAGCACGGCGGAGGTGGTTGTCACGTGCCCACGGAGTAGAGATGCCGAGGGTTGGATTGGTTTGAGCTGAGCAGGTAGGGTGGGGAGTTTTCGGGGGAAATGTGAATAAGTTAAACGGGCAAGAGGGGAAGCCTCGAGGGAAAAATGATCTATCCGCCTTTATTGCAAGCCTATGAGCATAGTCGTAATTTATTTTTAAAAGTCAGTTGACACGTAAAAGACTTGTACTACATCTAGTCTTCTTGATCGCACACACCACAAGTCAATGGGTAACGGCAGTAAGAGACGAAATTACGCTAAATAGCGTAAAAACAGCTAAAACTGGGTCTTTTGCCTTGGGTGTTTGCTCCCTTAACCAGGGCTAAAAAGGAGAACAAAAGTCATGATGCAAACAGAATTCGTGGTGGGGGGGCGGAAATTCGTTCTCGATAAGAAGAAAGCGGAAGCGGCCTTTGCGGGCAAAAAAGTTATTTTGGGCAAGGAGACGATGACCTTTAACCTCCTGCCGTTAAAGTACAGCTGGGCGTATGACCTTTATCGGAAGATGAAAGCCAATCATTGGGAGCCCGAGGACATCGGGATGGGGAAAGATATTGAGCAGTGGAAAGACAGCAAGGTGGTGACGGATGTGGAACGGTGGATCATTCGAATGGGGATCGGTTACTTTTCTGCAGCCGAAGGGATCGTGGGGGACAACATCCAACACGTGGTGCGAGAAATGGTCACAGCGCCGGAGTTAAAACTTGTGCTGGGTCGGCATGCGCATGAGGAGAACATTCATGCGGATTCGCTCCTTTATATGATCAGCTCATTGGGCATCAACCCGCATGAGTGTGAAGCGATGTTTGAGGACGTGCAGTCGATTGTTAAAAAGAATGAGTTCGTCACGGGGATTTCCAAGCAACTGCGAAGGGACTTGGATTTAACAAAGTTGGAAAATAAGCGGCTCTTAGCGAAAAACATCTTTGTTTTTGGCCAGTGCATGGAAGGGACGCAGTTTTATGGACTCTTCGGGATGATCTTGTCGCTTTATCGGCAGAACAAGTTTCCCGGAATTGGGGCGATGTTCCGCTACACCTTGCGGGATGAGTCGAACCACATTGAAGTTTTCCGCAATTTGTTCATGGATCTAGTTGAAGAAAACCGTGAGATCTGGAATGAGGAGTTTAAGGAAGAGTTGCGACAGACAATGGCGACAGCGGTGGCGCTGGAGAAAACCTTCATTCGGGATTGCCTCCCCGTCAATGCGGTGGGACTGAGTTTGGAGGATTTCCTCTCTTATATTGATTACATTGCCGATCGCCGATTGGAAGGGGTGGGATTGAAGCCGCTTTGTGCGGAGGTGATCAATCCCCTGCCTTGGCTGGCGGAGATGATGGACATTAAGAAAGAGCAGAACTTTTTCGAAGGTCGGGTGACCGAGTATCAGAAATCGTCGGCCTTGGCGTCGGTGCACGACGACGAGCTCTGATTTTTCAAGAAACGAAGCAGGAGGAGAGCGTCTTATGAAGATGGACCGTCGCGATGTGGATGTGGATTTGGCAATGAAACAATTTCTCAACCTGCCTGAGGGGAAGGCGGTAGCTTGGGGAAGCTCGGTGGATGATCTGCAGATAGATCTGCCGGAGATTGAGGTGATTGATGGAGAGGCGCGGCGGGCTTTCTGTCTCGCCGAGGTGGCGGAAATGGTGGGTCGCAGTTTGTCGCGCTGGCTAAAGGCGAAAGGGCAGGAGACGGTTTTCACCGAACCGAATCGCAGGTGGGTGGCGAGGATTTGTACAGAAGTTGGTCGCAATTTAGCGCGGCAAGCTCTTGCCGAACGTCCACTTCGTCTCAGAATTCAAGATCTTGAAAGTCTTGTGGAGAAAACTTTAGTGGACAACAACGCCTATGATGTGGCCCGTAGTTTAGTGGGGGAACGCAGGGAGCGTCCACTCGCAGTGCCTGGACCGGGGGAGCCTGCGGCGTCCACTTTGCGGCTAATTCGGCGGCAGGGGCAAATTGTGCCGTGGAATGAAGCGAAAATTGAAATAGCGGTGCGCCAAGCATTTCTCGCTTTGAGGATGGATTCTCTTTGTGCGCCGGAGATTGCCCGGGCGGTGACAGCAAGAGTAACGGAGCTTTCGCAACCGACGATCCACATCGAAGAGTTGCAGGATTTGGTCCAAGAGGAGTTGATGCGGGCTGGGCACTATAAAGTGGCGGAACGCTACATTCTTTATCGGGCGACGAGAACGGATCGACGGGAGCGCAAGGAGCGTGGTGAAGAGCCTGAGGCAGTGGGAGCCCCTGCTGAGGGAATGGTGGTGGTGACAAACCCAGATGGCACAACCATGTTGTGGGATGGAGCGGATTTGAGGGCGCGGATCGAGTTTGCCTCGATCGGCCTAGATCTTTGCCTGGGAGCGGCTGAGATTGAGAAAGAGCTGCGCCGTTCTCTTTTCGACGAGATCAAGAGAGTAGATTTAAATAACACGATCAGCTTGAATGCCAAAACCCTCATCGAAAAAGATGCAGATTTTGCAAAGTTTGCCGGACGAATTCAGCTCTCCTTTATTTATGAAGAGGTGTTGGGCTGGGATATCGTGCGGGACGGGGTAGGCGCACTGCATGATTTCCATCGGAAGAATTTCCGCGATGCGATTACCCGAGGGATTGAGATTAATCGTTTTAGCGTAGATCTGCAAAAATATGATCTACAGAAGATGGCGGATGCGCTGGATCCGTTGGCGGATTTGGAATTAGACTTTTTGGGAGTTCAGACGCTTTATGACCGGTATCTGATTGTCGACAAAAAGGCGGAGGTGACGCGTCGCTTGGAGACACCCCAGTTCTTTTGGATGCGGGTGGCAATGGGACTTTTTCATGCGGAACCGAAGGACCGGGAAACGAAGGCACTGGAGTTGTACAACCTTTACAAGAGCCGGCGCTTTTGTTCGTCGACCCCTACCTTGTTCAATGCGGGGACGAAGCATAGTCAGCTCTCCTCTTGTTACCTTTACTGGGTCGATGATTCGATTGAGGGAATCATGCAGCGGGGGGTGGCGGAGAATGCCAGCCTATCGAAATGGGCGGGCGGGTTGGGTGGTTCGTGGACAAGCGTCCGTGGAACGGGCAGTTACATTGGGGGTACGAATGGAGAGAGCCAGGGGGTGATCCCATTCTTGAAATTGCACAACGATCTTTTGGTGGCGGTGAATCAAGGGGGTAAAAGAAAGGGATCGGGTTGTGCGTACCTCGAGACTTGGCATAACGACTTATTTGATTTCTTAGAGTTGAGAAAGAACACGGGGGATGATCGGCGTCGTTGTCATGACATGAATACGGCGAATTGGATCCCTGATTTATTCATGAAGCGGATGGAGGCACGAGAAGATTGGTCTTTCTTCCGAGCCAGTGACACACCCGATCTACATCATTTGTATGGGAAAAAGTTTGAAGAAGCGTACGTCGAATACGAGAAGCGGGCAGCGAAGGGTGAGATTTGGGGTCAAAAAATTCCTGCGATTGAAGTCTGGAAGAGGATGTTGGCGATGCTCTTTGAAACAGGGCATCCCTGGATCACCTTTAAAGACGCCTGCAATGTGCGGAGTCCGCAGGACCACACGGGAGTCATTCACAGTTCTAACTTGTGTACCGAGATCACTCTGAATACGGGCAAGGACGAGACGGCGGTTTGTAACTTGGGTTCAATTATTTTGGATACTCATCTGACGCCCGAGGGGGCATTGGACCTGCCCAAGTTACGGGAAACGGTGCGAGTGGCGGTGCGGGCTTTAGACAATGTCATCGACATTAACTTCTATCCTACGGAGGCGGCGCGGACGGCGAATTCGCGTCATCGGCCGATTGGGCTGGGGGTGATGGGGCTACAAAACGCGCTGTATTTGAAGGGCCTATCCTTTGAATCGGAAGCGGCGGTGGAGTTTAACGATGAGATGATGGAGGCGATTGCTTACTACGCCTACGAAGCTTCGAGCGATCTTGCCGAAGAAAAGGGAACGTACTCCAGCTATCGTGGCTCCAAGTGGGATCGTGGTCTGATGCCTCAGGATACGATTGATTTGTTGGAACAGGAGCGTGGCGTTCCGGTTGAAGTGCCACGGGGCGGGCGGATGGATTGGGCGCCACTGCGGGCAAAGATTCGGGCTCACGGAATGAGAAACTCCAATGTTCTGGCAATAGCGCCGACGGCGACGATTTCCAATATTATGGGGACTTCGCCCTGCATCGAGCCCACTTATAAAAATCTGTTTGTGAAAAGTAATCTGTCGGGAGAGTTCATTGTGCTGAATCCGTTTCTGGTGCAGGACTTGAAGAAGGCGGGTTTGTGGAATCAGGAGATGGTGGATCAGTTGAAATACTTCGACGGAGAGCTAGGACCGGTGGAGGGCATGCCAGAAGAGTTGAAAAAGCGGTATCTGACTGCCTTTGCCATCGGGTTTGAATGGATTATGGCGGCGGCGGCACGGCGTCAGAAATGGATCGATCAATCGCAATCGTTGAACTTGTTTCTTGGACAAGCTGATCTGAAGGTCCTCTCGCGAATGTATCGCCTGGCTTGGCATCAAGGATTGAAAACGACGTACTATTTGAGAACCTTAGGGGCTTCCAACATTGAGAAAGCCACGGTGAAGCACAAGAAGGAGCTAAGGGCGGGGATGCAGGACTCTGCCGTGGTGGTGGAGGGAGCGGGGAAGACGTTTACCGAAGAGGAAAAGACGGCCTGCTCGATTGAAGCGATGCGTAATGGGGGCGAGTGCGAGGCGTGCCAGTAGGGCACTGGCATTCGGCTCGGCGCATGGCCTTTTTTTTATTTGAGGAAATTGCCTTGAAAGAATCGGGGCTGTGCTTAGATTCCGATTATGAATAAACAACAAATCGCGTTTTTGAGTAACTTATGTTTTGCGCTCGGTTTTCTTTCGATCATCGCCTCGGTAATGATCTGGTTTTCCGCTGGGGGACAGTTTGGCGCGCCAGGAACGGGCGACATGATGGCAGAAGCGAAACGGGCGTATGCGGAGCGTTTCGGAATTTTTGTTGGGCTTTGGGCTCCGACCTTCTTGATTCTTTCGAATCGCTTGCACCATTACGGCGAAAAGAAGTAAGGGATTTTCTTTTCGGGTTGGGTGGGTATTAGCGGGCTAGTCGGGCGGATTTGGGCAGGTAGCGGACAACCTCCACTCCACTGTTATCGGCTTGGAGAATTTTTATATCCACTGCCTCCAGTCCTGCATGGTGAAGTTCTTTGACCATAGCTTGACCAATGGATTGCTCTGATTTGAGGCAGATGGCCATGACGGTGGGTCCTGCGCCACTGAGAAAGGCTCCGATAGCACCCGCCTTTTGAGCTGCTTCGAGGGCGGCTTCCAGTCCAGGAACGAGGGCGGCGCGGTAGGGTTGGTGGAGGCGGTCGGCAAAGGCGCCTTGGGCCTCCTCGACTTTTCCTTGGAAAAAGGCGGCGGCGATGCGGGCGGCGTTGCGCAGATTGGAGACGGCGTCCTGAAAGGCGATGCTGGGGGGGAGAAGAGAGCGAGCGGTGCGAGTGGAGGTCTCGATTCGCGGGATGGCGGCGACAAACTTCAAGCGAGAGGATACTTTGGCGCTCGCTGGTTTATTTCCTCCACAGACGACAAAGCCGCCAAGAGCGGCTGCGGAAATATTATCGGGATGTCCTTCGAGGGCGGTGGCGGTTTGCA
Organism: Verrucomicrobia subdivision 6 bacterium; assembly: GCA_945876115.1. GTDB lineage: Bacteria > Verrucomicrobiota > Verrucomicrobiia > Methylacidiphilales > Verrucolacustridaceae > Verrucolacustris. The sequence goes on from CAMCNF010000052.1 coordinate 10,521, forward strand.
TGAGCCAAGGCAGGTCGAGATTGCGGCGATTGAGTTTATCGAGAGCGGCGAGCATCCCGAGGCGGATGGTGGCACTGCTTCCGAGACCGCGGGCGGGAGGGACTCCGCCACGGACGACGAGGCGGTAGGG
>CAMCNF010000053.1 GCA_945876115.1 Verrucomicrobia subdivision 6 bacterium
CTTCGATCTCAATCTTGTTGGAGGAGCCCTTTTGCCGTGTCAGGTCTTCGGCGCGGGAATGCTCAAGCGGAAAAAGGGCAGCATCATCAATATCGCCAGCGTTTCCGCCCATATTCCACTCTCCAAGGTGGTGGCGTACTCTGCCGCCAAAGCCGCAGTGATCAGTTTGAGCCAGTTTCTGGCGAGGGAATGGGCTCCCCACGGAATACGGGTTAACACCATCACTCCAGGTTTCTTCCCGGCCGAACAAAACAGGAAGCTTCTCTTTAAGGATGACGGCACCCCAACCGATCGAGCCAAATCGATCATGGGGCACACACCCATGGGCCGTTTCGGTGAGCCGAATGAGCTGATCGGGGCAGCGGTCTTTCTAGCCAGCCCGAAGGCGAGTGGATTTGTGACCGGAATCGATCTTCGAGTGGATGGCGGCTTCCTTTCCCAGACGATCTGATGGCCGAGAAATCCCTTTCTCCTGAGGAGGTGAAACAAATCCTCAAGGCAGGCTTGCGCCAGGATGAATTCAAGAATCGAAAAGTTCTGCTGATCGTTCCCGATCATACCCGAACGGCCCCAGTCGGGCAGATGTTCAAGGAGGTACACGCCTCGTTAGGCTCGGTGGCGAAACAGATCGATGTGATGGTGGCACTGGGAACCCATCCGCCGATGAGTCAGGAGGCGATTTGTCATCGACTGGATCTGACTCTGGCAGAGAAAGAGAAGTCTTATCCCAAGGTTCAACTTCTCAATCATGCCTGGGATGATGATCAGGCTTTGGTGGAGATTGGGAAAATTCCTTCGAGCGAAATTCGGGATCTGACAGGTGGCCTCTTTGAGATGGAGGTGAAGGTTCGGATCAACCGGGTGGCGTTGGAGTATGACGAGCTGGTGATACTGGGCCCGACCTTTCCTCATGAAGTCGTCGGATTTTCAGGGGGCAACAAGTATCTTTTTCCAGGGATCAGTGGTCCCGAGGTTCTGAACTTCTTTCACTGGTTGGGAGCGGTGGTCACCAACCCAGGAATCATCGGAAAGAAGTGGACCCCAGTTCGCAAGGTGGTCGACCGAGCGGCAGCTTTGGTCAAAACGCGGAAATGGTGTGTCTCGATGGTGGTGAGAGGCGATGCCTCTTTGGCGGGCTTATTTGTGGGTACACCTGAATCGGCTTGGGAGAAGGCGGCCGATCTTTCGGCACAGCTTCACATCATTCGTAAGAAGAAGCCGTTTCGACAGATCTTATCCTGCGCCCCTGCGATGTATGACGAACTGTGGGTGGCAGGAAAGTGTATGTACAAACTGGAACCAGTTTTGGCCGAGGGCGGTGAGCTGATTATTTATGCTCCGCACCTGACGGAAGTATCGATCACTCACGGGAAGTTGATCCGTCGGCTCGGTTATCACTGCCGGGACTATTTTTTAAAGCAGTGGGACAAGTTTAAGGATGAGTCTTGGGGGGTGCTGGCCCACTCCACCCATGTCTATGGTGGCGGAACCTATGAGAACGGTGTGGAGAAGCCGAGAGCCCGGGTTGTCTTAGCGACCGGAATACCAGAAAAAATTTGTCGCGAGATTAATCTTGGTTATCGGGACCCTGAAACGATTCGAAAGGAAGACTTTGCTAATCGTGAAGAGGAGGGGGTTTTGCTGGTTCCGAAGGCTGGGGAGAATCTGTATCGTCTTGAAGATGAACATTCTGCTTAACAAAAAGAGGTTTTCCTCCTAAGTTGTTCTGCATTCATGAGTACCAAAATGAAGGTCAAACCAGATGGAGCCCTCGATTTCCTTTCGCTCGGGGCTTTAGTGCATCGGTTGGATCCTGGAATCATCCCTTTTCGCAAAGCGACCGAGTGTCAAATTCACGTCAGCGGGGGCGAATTTAATGTGGCGGCGAATCTGGCCGACTGCTTCGGCATGCAGACTGGATTGGCTTCGGCGATGGTGGAGTATCCGATTGGTGACCTGATTTCCGAGCGGGTACGGGCGATGGGGGTAAAACCTTTTTACAAGAAATTCAAGCATGACGGAGTGAACGGTCCGAATATGGCGGCGGTTTACAGTGATCGCGGTCATGGGGTGCGTGCTCCAGTGGTTTTTTATAATCGGTGCAATGAAGCGGCTGGACTGCTCAAGCCAGGGGATTTTGATTGGAAGAAGATTTTTGCGGGTGGAGTGCGCTGGTTTCATAGTGGTGGAATTTTCGCAGCTCTTTCGACTACCACCCCTGAACTGATCGTCGAAGCGATGCAGGCGGCTAAGGCGGCAGGGGCGGTGACCTCGTTTGATCTTAACTACCGAGCGAAGCTTTGGAATATTCACGGCGGCCACGATCGGGCGGTGGCAATTCTCGATAAGATTGTCAAACACGTGGACGTTTTGGTGGGGAATGAGGAGGATTTGCAGTTGGGCTTGGGCATTCCTGGGCCAGATGTACATGCGAAATCGAAAATCGATCCAAGCGCTTTCTTGAGCATGATTAAAAATGTCATTAAGAAACATCCACACGTGCAGGCGGTGGCGACCACCCTGCGAGAAGTCCATACCACGAACCACCATAGCTGGAGTGCGGTGGCTTGGGTGAATGGGGAGACCCATCAGGCGCCGACCTGTGAGCTTCAGGTGATCGATCGGGTAGGAGGCGGGGATGGTTTTGCGGGTGGTTTTATTTACGGACTACTTTCTGGGTTGGAAGCGGCCGAGGCAGTTAAACTGGGTTGGGCTCACGGAGCGTTACTGACGACGTTCCCTGGAGATACCACCATGGCGACGGTGGATCAGGTGAAGGCTTTTGCTCAGGGCGGATCGGCCCGTATTCAAAGATAATTTATGTCAAACGAACCCCAAGGTGATATCGCCCTTATCGGGCTGGCCGTCATGGGCCAAAACATTATTCTGAACATGAATGACCACGGCTACACCGTGGTGGCCTTTAATCGCACCGTCTCCAAGGTGGACGATTTTCTCGCGAACCAAGCAAAGGGCACGAAAGTGTTGGGAGCCCACTCGATTCAGGAGATGGTCTCGATGTTGAAGAGGCCGCGGAGGGTGATGCTTTTGGTGAAAGCGGGCCAGCCGGTGGATGATTTTATTCAAGAGGTCATGCCATTCTTGGAAAAAGGGGACATCATTATCGACGGCGGTAACTCGCTTTTTCAGGATACGAACAGGCGACAAAAGGAAGTTGAAGCCAAGGGACTACTTTATATTGGTACGGGAGTATCGGGTGGAGAAGAGGGTGCACGGCACGGTCCGAGTATCATGCCTGGGGGCTCGCCAGCGGCTTGGCCGTTTGTGAAAAAGATTATGCAGGATATTTCTGCGAAGGTGGATGGCGGGGTGCCCTGTTGTGATTGGGTAGGGGAGCAAGGGGCGGGTCACTACGTCAAGATGGTGCATAATGGAATTGAGTACGGGGACATGCAGCTGATCTGCGAGGCGTACAATCTGATGAAGAATGGTTTGGGGATGACTCCTGATGAGATGCACAATGTATTTGCGGATTGGAATAAGGGGGAGTTGGATAGTTACCTGATTGAAATCTCCAGGGATATTCTGGCAAAGAAAGACGCTGATGGGTCTCCGCTGGTGGATAAGATTCTGGATACAGCGGGTCAGAAGGGGACGGGCAAGTGGACGGTGATCAACTCGCAAGATTTGGGAATACCGATCACCTTGATGGCGGAAGCGGTCTATGCTCGTTGTGTTTCCGCCTTGAAAGATGAGAGGGTGGCGGCGGCGAAGAAGTTAAAGGGACCGAAGCCTTTGCTTCCAGCAGCGAAGGATCCTGAGAAAAAGAAGGCGTTCATTGGGGAGATTCGGGATGCGTTGTACGCCTCGAAGATTGTGAGCTATGCGCAGGGGTACATGCTGATGAGGGCGGCGGCGAAGGAGTACAAGTGGAACCTTAATTACGGGGGGATTGCCTTGATGTGGCGTGGCGGTTGCATTATCCGTTCGCGTTTCTTGGGCAAGATCAAGGAGGCGTACGATAAGAATGGCAAGTTGAGCAATTTGCTCTTGGACGATTACTTTAGGGGCGAGGTGAAGAAGTCGCAAAAGGGCTGGCGGACAGTGGTGGCGGCAGCGGCCAAGCGTGGGATTCCGGTTCCAGCGTTTAGTACCGCGTTAGCCTTTTTTGATAGCTACCGCAGTGCGGTTTTGCCTGCGAATCTTCTTCAGGCCCAGCGGGATTATTTTGGGGCTCACACTTATGAGCGAGTGGACAAGCCTCGGGGCGAGTTCTTTCATACAAACTGGACGGGACACGGCGGGACCACTGCTTCTTCCACCTACAACGTTTAGGTTATTGGGTCGGAGAGCGGGCTTGCAGAGCAAGCCTTCTAGACGAAGATAGAGGTTAATGCCGGCTTAGCTCAGGGGTAGAGCAGCGGTTTTGTAAACCGCGGGTCATCAGTTCAAATCTGATAGCCGGCTCCAACTTAAATACTTGGTTTGAGAATTGGGGAGTCGATTGCCCCCGCTTGCCATGTGTGAGGGTAGGGGAGCAGATTAGGCAGATGAAACTAATCCCTATATTACTAACGCTTGGTATGTTGACGATGAATGGATGGGCGGAACGTTACACGCCAGAACCATATTCGCCAGAACTGGTGAATATGGCAAAGGCGGGAGATGCGAAGGCACAACTTGCTCTTGGCGATTCCTACTACCTAGGTAATGGAGTTAGAAAAGATCGCACAGAGGCAATGAAGTGGGTTACCAGGTCGGCTGAGCAGGGAAATGCGGAGGCACAATGCGCTCTTGGTCGCGAAACTACGGATCCAAAAAAAGCAGTGAAGTGGCTTACTAAGTCGGCTGAGCAGGGGAATGGGGTGGCCCAACGCGAACTTGGCTATTGCTACGTCAAAGGTAAAGGCGTTACCAAAGACGACAAAGAAGCATTCAAGTGGTTTACGAAGTCGGCGGAGCAGGGGGATCAGGAGGCAAAGATGGCACTCGAAAAGTTGGCTAAGCAAGGATTCGCGCCAGCAAAAAAGGAACTCGAAGAACTTAAGTCTAAGTGACTTCTCTTTCCATCCTCACCCTCCTCCTGCTCCTGCCCACGATGGGGGTGGTGCTGGAGGCGATGGCGGTACCAGCCAAAGCGATAGCCTCACTCACCGGTCCAGCTAAGCTGGCCACACTCAAAGGCGAGCGAGAAGCCAACCCTCGCTTGCAGAAATGCGTTTACTGGTTGGCCTATGCGGAAGAGCAGGGAGAGAGGCCCGAAGCTGTCCTCGATCAATCGGCCAAGCTGAATAAGACGGCCGGGACACCTTACGCAGGCTTTGTTAGTTGGGGATTATTGGAGAACCTAAAGATTGCCAAGGAGCTGGGACTTTTAACCTCCGAAGGAATGGCTGAGTTGAGGCAAGGCAAGTCAGCCACAATTACCAAGGGTCAGTATTCGGGGCAAAAAGCTGAACCTGACTACGTAATTCCAGTGGCACTTTGTCCTGAACTTCAAAACCAAGTGATGAACCTAGAACTGCGCCCTGCCTCGCTCATAAGAGCAAAAAGCGACAAGGTGACAGAACGGGCGAAGGTTTTCGCCAAGGAGCTTTATGAGGCGAAGTTACTTTCGGAGGAGGGGTGGCAGAAGGTTAAGGGTTGGCCCCCTTAGACCTGCCCCCGTAGATGTTCCAAGGGGTAGGTAATTTTGGATTATGGATGTTTTCCCGCGGTTGCGGCCCCGACGCCGGTCGGGGTAGAGACACGATCCGCGTGGATTGGGGAAGAGATTGCTCACGCAAAGGTCGCAAAGGACGCTAACCCTCCTACGCTCCTAACCCGCTTTGCGGAGGAGCTTCGAAGGGCGCCCGTGGCGGGCGGGTGGTTTTGAAGTTAGAGGATTTAGCCTTCTACGCGGCAAAACCCTTCGGGGCGCCGCTAGGAAGGACAGGCCCCGACTCAGGTCGGGGAAGGTACTGGGTAGATGCGGAGCAGGGCCGAAGCTTTAGTTCGCTACAGGCAATCAGGATTGCTTGCTGTTACTGAACCAATCACGGGTCCGGTTGCAAATATTGCAGACCGATAGCATCACCGGAACTTCCACGAGAACGCCCACTACGGTGGCAAGAGCGGCTCCAGAAGATGGGCCGAAAAGCGTAATGGCTACGGCTACCGCTAGCTCAAAGAAGTTGCTTGCCCCAATCAGAGCTCCCGGTGCGGCGATGTTGTGAGGGACCTTGAGCCAACGCATGAGAATGTAGGTCAGACTAGAATTGAAATAGACCTGAATGATAATGGGCACCGCCAGTAGCAGGACTGCAAACCACCGCTGGGTCAGATTCTGGGCCTGAAACGCGAAAATCAGTACCAGCGTCAGCAGTAAAGCGGCGATGGTGATCGGCTGAAACTTCGGAAGAAAAAACTCTTCAAACCATGCTTTGCCCCGAACTTTTAACAACAGGGAGCGAGTTAGATAACCCGCAGCCAAAGGAATCACGATAAAAACAACCACCGAAGTGATTAGCACGTTCGACGGGACCACCACATTGGCCACTCCGCAAAGAATCATCACGATAGGCGCAAAGGCTACCAGCATAATGAGATCGTTTACGGCAACCTGCACCAGTGTGTAGACAGGATCTCCATCCGTGAGATAAGACCAGACAAAGACCATTGCGGTGCAGGGGGCGGCAGCAAGGATGATCAATCCTGCGGTGTAATCTTTGGCAGCTTCAGGGGTGATCCATGTGGAGAAAAGGTGCTGGATGAAGATCCATGCGAAAAAAGCCATGCTGAGGGGTTTGATGATCCAGTTCACAAGTAGAGTGACGAGGAGTCCTTTTGGCTTTCTGGCAACACCTCCGATGGAGCTGAAATCTACTTTCAGCATCATCGGGTAGATCATCGCCCAGATCAGAATGGCGATTGGAATATTCACATGAGAATCACGAGCGAACTCCAGACGACTGACCATGGAAACCGTCTCTGGGGCAATCGATCCAACCAGGACGCCGACGACCATGCAGAGGAACACCCAAATCGTTAGGTACCGCTCAAAGAATCCGATTCTCTTGGTTGAGGTCATTCGAATTACCCTAAAGTGAATTTATGCCTTAATCCAGCGGCGTAGGCTTCAAAGACCAAGCGGATCTGATCTCGAACACGTCGGAACTCGTTTAGAATAGACTCCTCCGAGCCAACGGCATGAGCGGGATCATCAAAGCCCCAGTGGTGTCGGTTCGTCTGGCCGAGAAAAGTGGGGCAAGCCTGGTCGGCATTGCCGCAGACGGTGATGACCGTATCGACGGGAGAGTTTAGGAACTCATTCAGGTGCTTGGATCGGTGGCCTGAGATGTCGATGCCGATCTCTTTCATTACCGTGATGGCCTTGGGATGAACGAAGCCAACTGGTTTTGAGCCAGCGCTTGAAACATCGATCAAACCACCAGAAGCCTGACGAAGAATACCTTCTGCGAGATGACTACGGCAGGAATTACCGGTGCAGAGGACGAGAACGAGCGGCTTGGTTGTCATTGCTTGTACGTTTTTAAAGGGATTATTACGGGAAGCAATAGGTTAGGAATCAGATGTAGAAAAAGGAAAAGGCCGGTGGGTGGATGGTAAATAATTCCTAGTTTTCCACCAATCCCAAACAAAAGCCGGAGTGCCTCCGGCGCCGGCCCCGACTCAGGCCCCGACTCTGGTCGGGGCAGGTCGGGGTAGATGCGGGGCGGGGCCGAAGGTTTAGTTCGCTACGGAGGAGCGAAGATCACAAAGAAAAAGCAATCTTGACGGCATGGCATCAGAAAGTACGTTATTGCGTACGCCATGACGACCCTCACAGCTACCGAAGCCAGAAAAAACATCTACTCTTTAGTCGACGAGGTAAACGAGTCTCACGAGGCTATTCAGATCCAGGGAAAGCGGGGATCGGCAGTGTTGATTGCGGAAGACGATTGGCGGGCCTTGCAAGAGACGCTTTATCTTAGTTCTGTTACCGGCATGAAAAAATCCATCCTCAAGGGAATGAAGACGCCGATACGGAAGTGTTCCAAGAAGCTGGTTTGGTAGGATGACTTGGACGCTGGTTTACACTCAGCAAGCGCAGAAAGATGCCAAGAAGCTGGGTTCAACGCAGCTGAAGACCAAGGCTCAAAGACTTTTGGATATTTTGGCCAAGAATCCGTATCAGAATCCGCCATCCTATGAAAAGTTGGTGGGCGATCTGGCTGGTGCCTATTCCCGCAGAATCAACATTCAACATCGATTAGTTTACCAGGTGCTGGATTCGATGAAGACTGTCAAAGTCTTGAGAATGTGGACCCACTACGATTAAGTGCCTCTCTTAAGAAACTTATCGGGTTGGCAGTTTAGGCGCAGGCTCTACTGTGACCTTGTGAAACGGATCTTATTTCTTGGGCTGATTTGCCTTTGTCACCCGATTCAGGCGGAGACTCCTGATCCGAAATCCATTGTTCCTGCGGATTTGAAGCCAGTGGCGGTTGATTCCCTGATCGTGGATGTTCTTTCCGATGATGTGAGTGACACCTATGTCAGCAAAACCACTTTTTCCGAATCGGAATTATCGAATGTGGTTAAAGCCGGGGCCATGGTTATTTCTGGGGAAACTCTTCTCGTGGCAAACCTTGGGTATGGTCTTCGACTGCGCACGAAGGTGGGCTCGACCGAGCACGTCCTCCTTTTTGACACCGGAACCGAGGGACAGGCATTCCTCCATAATTGCAAGGCGATGGGGGTAGATCTGGGGGGAGTGGAGGCCATCGCCATCACTCACGGGCATTGGGATCATATGGGAGCTCTACCCCAGGCCATTCCAGTAATCGTGGCCAAACGGGGTCGCGGCAATCTCACGATTCACGTGAATCAGGACATGTTTGTCGAGCGTGGGTTGGAACTTTCAAATAAAGAAATTATCCCCGTGGAAGAGGTGATCACCCAGAAAAGTATGGAGGCCTTGGGGGCTAAAGTCGTCAATGACCCCAAGGCGAGGGGCCTCTTGGATCAGCATTTTTATTATAGCGGTGAGATTCCGCGGGTTTCCTCGTTCGAAAAAGGGCGACAAGATCACCTCTGCCGATCGGGTCATAAGTCGGATTGGCATCCAGACCCCCTCTTAATGGATGAACGAATGGTGGTGGTTAATGTGAAGGGACTTGGCTTGGTCGTTTTCAGCGCCTGTTCCCATGCGGGAATTGTGAATGTGTGCACCGAAGTGAAGAGGCTCTTTCCGGATATTCCGATTTATGCGGTTATGGGTGGGCTCCATTTGGGGGGAGTGATGGAAAAACTCATCCCACAATCGGTCGAAGGCCTAAAACCGTTTAATATTTCCCACATCATTACCGGTCACTGCACGGGATGGCGGGCTCTGCATGCATTGGCCAATGCGTATGGGGACCGTGTCAGTCAGTCCGCAATCGGGACAACCTATACTTTTGAGAAGAAGCCTTCTAAGGAAACTACTTCAACCACGAAGGCAAAATAGGTGCGGATAGATTCGATGCCCGGACTCGGTGGATTGGTGGTGGAGTATTTTAGATGACCTACGACCCCATAAGATTTCGTTCATTTCTAGGGATATCGCATTGAATGTGGTGGGGATCGACGTGGGTGGGGCGCGGAAAGGGTTTCACGCGGTTGCCATATCCGATGGAACTTATTTGAGTCACTGTACGACCCAGGATGTAGGGAAGCTCTCTGACTGGTGTCGTGAGACGGTACGGGCGCGAGTGGTTGCGGTGGATGCGCCTTGTCGCTGGCGTGGGGCTGGGCACGCGAGACCTGCGGAGCGGGAGTTAATGCGAAAGGGCATCTCCTGTTTCTCGACTCCAACTCGGAAACAGGCGGTCGAGCATCCTACCGACTACTTTGGATGGATGCTGAGGGGTGAGGCGTTATTTAAGGCGCTTGAGGATGAGTTTCCGCTTTGCCGTAGATTGCCCTTCGTCAAAGGGAAGTGCAGCTTTGAGACTTTTCCGCATGCGATTGCTTGGCATTTGCGGGGGGGCAACGCCGATGCCTCCAAAAAGCGTAAGCAACGGTCGGCTTTGCTCAGCAAAGCGGGGATTGATCTGAGCGAATTAACCAACATGGATCTGCTGGATGCCGCGCTTTGTGCCCTTGCGGCGTATCATCTTGCCATTGGTAGGGGTTGCGTGAGCTACGGTGAGCAGGAGTCTGGCCTAATTATCGTCCCCATATAGAACATACCCTTGACCCTACTGTACCCAGTGCCAGATATGAGAGGTAAAGGGGGTGATTTTGCTAGTTGGGAAGGGGAGTTGACAAGGAGGGCGGGAGTATTTATATAAAAAGCATGAATAACACCATTCGTATCGCCGTCCTAACAGCAATTGCTTTGGCCTCTCCCTTGGCCATGGCCGATTCCGGCACCAAGGGAAACAGCAAAAGCGATGACTGCTCAGTGGAGCAGGCGTTTATCGCGATTCCCGATCTTCTGATCGTGCGTCCGATCAGCTTGGCTGGTTGTGCAGTCGGCTTCACCGCCTTTGTGGTGAGCTCCCCCTTCACGGCCATGGCCGAATGTGTGGACGAATCCTGGGATACTTTGGTTAAGACCCCAGCCCGTTTCACCTTCGAGCGTGATCTCGGCGATTTCGACGACGTTAAATAAGTTTCCGACCAACAAGGTCTGAGCCAAGGGCGATCCTGAAAGGGATC
>CAMCNF010000054.1 GCA_945876115.1 Verrucomicrobia subdivision 6 bacterium
GGGAGGAGACCTGGTGGGTAGGTAGCGGGTTGATTCATTTCGAGTTGGGCGGGAACTTCGAGTTTCTTTTTTTCGTCGGCGAAGGTAACGGAGGCGAGGAAGTTGGCGGGCTCATCGGTGCCTGGGTCGCGGGGAACATCGAAGGAGTCGAGACGGATAGAAAAAGGGAGAGTTTGGAGTTCGAGGCCGAAGCCAATGCGGGAGGTGGCGTCGGCGGAGCTGAGGATGGCGGAGGTGCCTGAGGCGATCCAGCGAGCGGGACCGGTGGTGCCGTCTGGGGCGCGGAGGTGGGCGTGGAGAGCGGGTCGGCTGGGGGTGGGGTCGGGCTTATCTGAGGGAACGGTAATGGTTTCGATTCTGGCATGGGGTTCGAGGGTGACGAGGCAAACGGACCAACCTTTCCAGCCTGGGGAGAGAGTTTGGCCGAGGCGGATGGTTCCGGTGGTGGGGGGTTGGGAGGTGGATTCGCCGAGAAAAAGGAGGGAGTCGGGGGTGGGGCCTGGGGCGAGGGTGAGACGGGAAGGGGATGGGGGAGTGGGGAGGGTGCCTTCGAGCATGACGAGAGCGGCGGGGTTGTTGGGTTGGTCGCCGTCGGATGAGGGTTGGCCATCGCGCAGGACCATATTGGGCCAGTAGCGGGCGACGAGAATTTTGGCGCCAGAAAAGTCGTCGAGAGTCCGGTTAAGAAGGTCGGCGAGACGATAGATTTCACCTGAACCGTCGGGACGAAGGATTTCGAATTCGAGGGGATCTCCGGCCTTACGGGAACCGAGAAAGAAGTGGAAGCCACTGGGAGTGCCTGAGGTGTTGTTGAGGATGGGTTGAGTGGGATCGCTGGCGAGAATGATTTGGGTTTCGCGGAAGGTGGGAGCGGGTGTGGGGGTGGTGGGGGCGGGGAGGGTTGGGAGGAAGGCGATGGTGGCTTGGGTGCCAAGATCGGTGCGGGAATTGGTGGGAGCGTTGAGGGCGAGGGCAACGAGGATGGGTTCGGAACCGAACGGTCCGGAGAAGGATAGAGTAAGAGCAGGATTGGCGGAGGAGGGGTCGGCCACGAGCTCGGTTTTTTCGTTGGAGCGTGGGGAGTAGCCATCGATGACCAGTTGGACATCGGAGCCTGGGAGGGGAATGAGGCGGGGGCGGTCGGGGCGAGGAGTACGCACCTCAGGATCGAAGGGGGTGGAGAAGAGTTCTCCCGTGGCTGGGCTTTCTAGGGTGAGGCGGGGGCGATCGAGAAGGACTTCTTGGGAGGGCGGTGCGCCGCGGGCGAGGTCGAGGGAACCTTCGAATCCTCGGGCGCGACCGAGGAGGGCGCCGCCTAGAAGGATGATGATGCCTGCGTGGGTGACAATGAACCCTGTGTGGTGGCGTTCGAATGGCCAACGGGTGGCGGCGGAGCAGATAAGATTGAGGCAGAGAAGAATGAGCCAAAGGTTGAACCAGGGGGAACCGTAAACGTAGGCGCGGGCGATGCGGGCGCTGAAGCCTGATTCGAGGAAGGTGGCCACGGCGCAGACTCCGGTAAGAGTGATGAGGAGGAGCATAGCGAGGTCGAGAGAACCGAGGGCGTGGACTCCGCGCCAAATAGGGGAGCGGGCGCAGCGGGCGGCGACCATCTGTTTACGGGTTTTGTCGAGAGGCATAGGAAGATAATAGAGGGAACTAGCAAGAGAACAAGGGGGGGGGTAAGTGTCCCCAAGTTATGCCCGAGCTATCCATGGGGTGTGAGGGAAGGGGTGGTCGGGAGAAAGAAAGAGGTGGAGGATTTAGGGGTGAAAGGTTGTCTTCATTTTTTGATCTTGGTGGCCTCGGTGAGTTGGGCGGGGGAGAAGGAGAGTTCCGTTGTACGGTCTTTTCGGGAGGGGAAGGTTGGGGCGGGGCAGGAGTGGTCATTAGTGGATGACCAGGGAAAGCAAATTAGTTCGGCGCGGTACGATTGGGTGGGGCCATTTTCTGAGGGGTTGGCTCCGGCAAAGGAAAAGGACAAGTGGGGCTATGTCGATGTCAAAGGGAAATGGGTGATTCGGCCCTATTTTTCCGATGCGCGACCTTTTCGAGCTGGATTGGCGGCGGTGCAAGTGGGGGGAGAGTTTGCCTTTACGGATAAAACGAATTATGGCGGAAAGGCAGAAGAAAAGGTGGGGGGAATTTATTTAGCGGATCGGAGTGTGGCGACTGCAGTTGGAGGAAAGTGGGGATTGATCGATGTGCGAAGTAATTACCTGGTGGAGCCAAAGTATGCGGAGATTCGGGAAGGCCGGGAGGGGTTGATTCCAGTGCGAGAGGGTCCTCGTTGGGGTTTTGTCGATTCTCAGGGGGAGATTAAAATTAAAGTTGAGTATGGGTCGGTAGAGTTATTCTCGGGGGGATGGGCGAAGGTGACGGAGATTTCGGGGCGGGCAGGATTTGTGAATCGGGAAGGCCAATTTTCTAGAAAGGGACCTCTCGAGCAAAGGAGTTTGGAAGTGACCACAGCGGCGGGCTCGACCGAGGTTGAGTAGGGGAGCTTAGTTTTTTAAAGGTCGAGGGTTTGCCCTTGGCGGGCGAAGGCGACCTGGACGGAAGTGGCTTGAGCGGACTTTTTAAAATCTTTCTCCATTTGGGTGAGGAGAGTATCGGAGTGGGTGGGATCAAAGTGGGTGACGAGAAGGTGATGGGCTTGGGCAGAGACGGCTTCGCGGAGGCAGAGTTGGGGGGTACCGTGACCCCAACCGCGGCGCTTGGGATATTCTTCTTCGGTGTACTGTCCGTCGCAGATAAGTAGATCGGTCTTTTGGGCGAGTTGGGCGAGGGGGCTTGATTGTTCGCCAGAGGGTTCGTTATCGGTAGCAAAAACAAAGGAGCGATTTTTACCATTGTTCGAGCCATCGATCCGATAGGCGAGGCAGCCTCCTGGGTGGGAGACGGCGGTGGCTTGGATGCGGAGAGAGTCGGTGCCGTCTTGAAGGATGAGTTCGTGATGGGGTTGAATTTCGTGAAAAACAATTTTGGCGCGGAGTTGAGGAAAACCGGCGGGAAAGAAGGGCTCACTTTGTTGAGCGTGGAGTGATCGTTCGATGAGGTTGCCGGCGTGAGCGCTGGGCAGGCGGGGAGAGTAAATCTCGATATGAACCCCCTCGTGGAAGGCGGGGGCAAAGAAGGGAAAACCTTGGAGGTGATCCCAGTGGGAGTGGGTGAAGAGAAAGGTGAAAGATTTACGACCTGCTTTGGTCCAGGCGTGGCCGGCTTGGCGCAGACCCGAACCGGCATCGATGACGAGGAGACCTTGAGCGCCCCAATCGAGGCTAAGGCAGGTGGTGTCGCCACCGAACTCCTGGGTTGGGACCTCGGGGGTGGAGGGGGACGGGATGCTCCCGCGTGTGCCCCAGAAGTGGAGTTTCATACCCCTCCTTTGTGGACGGGAAGGGGGCGGGCGAGAAGCAGGATATTTTCCCCGCCGATTTGGTGGCGTTCGATCCGCGGAAAGGCGTGATGCATAATCAAGGTGCCCCAACCGCCTTCGCCAATTTCGCCTGGTTTGCGGCCTGTTCCTTGGTTCGGATCGAAAGGTTTACCGTGGTCGGTGAATTGAAAAATGAGTTCTTGAGCAGTTTTTCGGATATCCATGAGTACCTTGCCTTGCCGACCCCCGTAGGAGTGTAGATGAATATTGACGAGGGCTTCGTCGACTGCGGCTAGAATCTGGCCAGCTTCGAGGGGAGAAAAACCAGCGGAGAGAGCCCACTTGTCGGCGAGAGCGCGGAGGTCTTGGAGGCGGGGTGGGAGGAGATCGATTTCGATCAAAGAAGCAAGAGGAGAAGAAACCTCGGGCACGGGGACCTTGATTAGTCGTTCGGAATGGGGGCAGGAATGGGTTTATCGCTTTTGAGGATCTGCTCTTCGGTGGGGAGTCGAGGGACGGGCCCTCCCCAGACGAGGCGCCAAGGTTTCCGGGCGACGGTGCCGACAAAAGTTTTCCCATAGGTGGCGATGACTTTCAGGTTTTCGAGTACGTTGCGGAGATCAAGAATGGCTTGGCTGATGGCAGAATCATTTTTGGTGAGAAGGGTATTGACCCCGTCGATCAGCTCTTTGCCAGAGGTCATGACTTGATCGAGGGAGGCCATCCGCTTGGCGTAAAGAATAGTGTCAGGAGGTAGGGTAGGATTATCGATGGGGCCGGGTTCGAGGTTGAGGTACTTTTCGGAAAGGATGGTGTCGGAGGTGATGGAGGCGGTGGAGCCGACACGAAGGGTGGGCAGTTCATGGCGCACCTCGACGAGGACACGAATGGCGCAGCCAGGGGATTCGTTGCGGCGCTGCTCATCGGTGAGCATTTGCACTTTACGGATTCTCCCCGCGATTGCGCCTGCGTAACGAAACTCGGCTTGGCGGTCGAGTCCCACGGCGGTGGGGAGATCGACGGTGAGGATGGCTTTGGGCTTGTTGAAGTTGGCACCTGAAATGGCAAAGGAGAGGGCGGTGAGCAGGACGAGACTGCAAACGATGACGGCGGCAGCGATGAAGAAGTCAGAGCGGAAGGATTTCATGGTTTGAGGGGTTCTATTCAGCCGTCTCCGAGCAGATGTTTCAAGTAATCATCTTGAGATAGGCGGAAGGGGATTGGGCCATCGGCTTCGCCGCGGATGAACTGTTGCAGAAAGGGGTCTGGGTTGGCCTTAATTTCGGCAGGGGTGCCTTCGGCGACGATATCGCCTTGGCGGGTACCGCTTCCGAGCATGAGCATGCGTGTGGCGATACGAAAGCAGCTGGTCATATCGTGGCTGACGACCACGGCGGTGACGCCGATCTTGCGTGTGCTATCGAGGGTTAACTGGTCGACCACGGCGGTCATGACGGGGTCAAGGCCCGAGGTGGGTTCGTCGCTGAAAAGGAGTTCGGGATCGAGGGCGAGGGCGCGGGCTAGGCCGACTCGTTTGCGCATCCCTCCACTAATTTCGGAGGGTTTAAAATTTTCAAAGCCGGTGAGACCGACGAGCTCGAGCTTCATTTTGACAACCATCTCGATGAGGGAGGGATCGACTTGGCTATGTTCTTGGAGGGGGAGGGCGATATTTTCTCCCACGGTCATGGATTGGAAAAGGGCTCCGAACTGGAAGTTCATGCCGAAGCGGAGGCGAATGCGATCGAGTTCTTGGGGCGAGGCAGTTGTAATATCTTCTCCAAATATATGGACACTGCCTGAGGTGGGTCTTTGGGCGCCAATGAGAATGCGTAGGAGGGTGGTTTTTCCGCAACCGCTTCCTCCCATGATGACAAAGGTTTCGCCTTTGCGGACTTGGAAGTTGATTCCATTGAGGACAGGGCGCTTGCCGTAGACTTGAACGAGATCCTTGACCTCGAGGATGATGTCGCTGGGTGAGGTGTTGGCGGTGGATTTCATAGGACGAAAAAGAAAAGGCCGGTGAGGAGGGCGTCGGCGATGATAATCCAAAGGATAGCGTAGACGACGGCATTGGTTGTGGCCCGACCGACCCCATCGGCGCCACCTTCCACACTGAGGCCTTGGTAGCAGGCGGTGGTGATGAGAATGTGTGCAAAAACAACACTTTTAATTAAACCGGAGTAAAGATCCCAGAGTTCAGGGCGGTGGACGGCGTGCTCGATAAAGAAGGAGGTAGTCATTCCTAGGGTGCTGGCGCAGACGGCCCATCCGCCTGCAAGACCGACGCAGTTTCCGAAAATGGTCAGGCAGGGGAGCATGATCATCAGGGCGATGTAACGCGGGATGACGAGGTAACGGACTGGGGGGATGGCCATGACGCGGAGGGCTTCGATCTCTTCATTTACTTTCATCGTCCCGATCTCGGCCGCGACAGCAGAGCCACTGCGACCGACGACGATGATGGCGATGAGGAGGGGACCGAGTTCGCGCATGAGGCTGAGAGAAACGAGATCGGGGATAAAGGAATTCGCTCCAAGTTTCCCGAGTTCGGTGGAGCTTTGCATGGCAAGGATGAAGCCAACACTGAGAGCAACGAGGCTAGCCATGGGCAAGGCTTGCACGCCGATACGAATCATTTGGCGAAGAATCTCGGAGGGGACAAGGACGTCGCGACGGGTTAGGCCGTATAGGATCCAGCCAAAAATTCTGACGTTGAGAAGGCCGTATCCATTGCCTTCGACGTTGAGGAGAGTCTGGAGAGAAAACTTCAAGGGGTGCCGCCGGTGAGATACTTCTGAGCCGATGCCTGATCGACAAAGATGGAGAAGACTTCGCTCAAGCGCATAAGATCAAAGGAGCTCCGGACTCGGACGCTGAGAGAGCATAGGGCAAACTTGCCGGAGAAGGAGCGGGCGCTCTGGTAGTATTCGATGAGAGTGGCAAGACCTGAGGAGTCGATGTAGGCGACCGAGGTGAAATCGAGGAGGAGCTGTGGGGTTTTTGCTTTGGCTTTGTCGCGTAAAATGGTGCGGAGGGCGGGCGAATGATTTAAATCGATTTCGCCTGAGACGGCTAGGATGAGGAGCGAATGCTCGGTTGTTTCCTTAATCTCCATAAGAGGTTTATCGTAACGGATGGAATCGTTAGGCAAAAGCGCAAATGAGGACTATTTCACTGGTCGAAAGAGAGGTTTGGGGACAACCTTTTTGATTGATGAATCTTTTAAAAATATTTCAAACCCCACCGATGGACTCCCAGCTACAAATTGTTTCTGGAGTTCCTGTTTTTCGGGAGTGTACTCGGACCGAGTTGGAGGCTTTACGTTTGCATCTTCACGAACGGAAATTTCTTGCAGGGGAAATCGTTTTTGATGAAGGGGAACAAGGGGAGGGTATGTATGTGGTGATCAGTGGGAAACTACGCGCCACTCGCAAGGGCCTTTTAAAGAAAAAGACCTTGGGACATATCGCCGTGGGAGAGTGTTTTGGAGAGATGGCCTTACTGGAGGCCGGACCGAGAGTGGCGACGGTAGTTGCCGAGGAGGCGACTACTGTGCTGGCGATGTTCCGCCCTGAACTGGTCCAGCTGGCTGAATCGCGTCCACGCTTGGGGTACAAAATTGCTCGAGGGGTGGCCCTGGTGATGGAGGCCCGCTTGCGGCGGATCGCCGAGGGACAACCTGAGGAGGTTGCGGCTACGTGAAGGATGAGTTTCCTACCGAGAGATCCCTCGAGCACCCGATTATCTGGGTGGCGGTGATTGCGGGGGCCCTTGGTTCGATTATTTTACTGAATGCGGTGGCCTGGTTGGCCTTTCCTCTGGTTCTGGCCATTGTGCTTTATTATCTCGTGCAGCCCCTGCTTCAGCGGTTGCAACTGTCGGGGGTCACGCCGAACCAAGCCCTAGGGATATTTTTGGGGGCTGCCACAATTTTGACTCTAATCGCCTCGGTAACAGTCCTTCCTGCGCTTTTTAACTCCCTTTCTGATTTGCAGAATCAACTTCCGGACTACTGGGCTCGGCTGCAGTCGGTTTTGCATCAAAATCTATTAGCGATCGAGGGGCGGTTTCACTTTGCGAAAAAGGCAGGTTTGGCGGATGGGTTGCAGGGGCAGATTGATCAATTTGTGGCGGGATCAGGAAAAGCCTATCTGGCCGACTCGATTCTTTTTCTGGTTCACTGGTTGCCGAGTCTTTTGCTGGTGCCGTTTTTGACTTTTTTCTTCCTGCGGGATGGAACCGCGTTTCATCGTTTAATTTTGCGGGCAGTGCCGAACGCTTTCTTTGAGAAAACTCTTCTCTTGTTTGATCGGATGGATGGGCAGATGCGTGCGTACTTTCGTGGTATGTTTGGTCTGACGTTGCTGGACACAGTGAGTTTGGGGTTGGGCTTGTGGTTTCTTGGTCATGGGGCAGGGGTTTTTGGTTTTTGGGATGCGATGTTTTTGGGATTAATTTGTGCGGTTTTCGCTTGGGTTCCATACGTGGGTTCGGCGCTGGGCGGGTTGGTGGCGGTGGCGACGTGTGCGGTCAAAGCGCCTAACGAAGGGGGGTTACTTTTCTCGGTTGTGCTTCTTTTTCTGGGAGTTCGGTTATTGGACGAGTTTGTCTACACTCCGATGACGGTGGGACGAGCCTTGCGAATGCATCCTTTGATCACGGTCATGATGATTTTTTCAGGGGGAATGTTGGGTGGGGTCTATGGGTTACTTTTGGCCATGCCCCTGATTGGGATTTTTATGGTGTTGGGGCAGATGTATGGAGAAATCTGGTTTGACCCACGACTTCGGGCGCGGCAACAGGCACGCAATCTCTTGGAAAAGAGATTGGCTTCCAAAGACTTGGAGCTTTGACCTGGGCCGATTGCCTCGGCGGGAAACTTGCCCCCTGAGGATGGTCTAGGGCAGAATGCGGGATGGCTAAATCCAAGACTAAAAAAGCGACCCGGAAGGGGACAGCAACCAAGGTAACCCACGACATTCGTGAGGTGATCTCTCATGCAGAGGAGCTGCTGCAGGCCACGGCGGGAGACCTAGGAGAAAAGGCACGGGAGGTGCGCGCCCAGTTGAGTCATAAACTGGAAGCGGCGCGGGAAAAATTTAAGAACCTCGATGATGTGAAGGAGGCTGCGGAAGAGGGAATGAAGGAAGCGGATCGTGTGATTCGCAAGCATCCCTACGAGTCGGTCGGGGTTGCCTTGGTAGCGGGACTGATTTTGGGGGCATTGTTGAGCCGTCGCTAAGAAAAATACGATTTTATGATTTCTGCTCTTCGTGATTTAGCGCTGACTTCGGTCAAAATGGTGGAGGAGCGACTTCGTCTTCTTGGAGCGGAGCTCCAGGAAGAAAAGTGGCGGGCGGTGGAGGCGATTCTTTGGCTGGCGGTGGCGCTTGGCCTGGGAACGTTGGCTTTGTTAGTGGCCTCTTTGGCGGTAGTGCTCTCGGTTTGGCCTGACCCTCAGGCAAGGATTTTGGCGTTAGTGGGATTAGCTTTGCTCTACGGTTTGGGAGCGCTGGCTGCATATCTGAGGATGCGAAAACGGATCCAAGGGGACGGCCTGCCTTTTTCGGATACGGTGGCAGAATTCCAGAGGGACCGGGAATGGTTGAGCTCGCGGCGCTGACTCAGGCTCGGGCGACTCGCCTGGCTTGTCAGGCCTCCTCTCGGAGAGCTGGCTGGGAGTTCCGTCGCGCCTGTGCGGGGGCGGCCTCGATCGGCGAATGGATCGACGGAAGCGAGAATGTTTTGCGTTTAGGGAGTCAGTGGGGCGGGCTGGGGATGGCGGCGGCTTCTCTTTTTTATCCTGGGAAAAAAGTGGCGGGTCATGGGTTGGGCCTTGGCCGCCAGCTGTTGGCGGGCGTTCGGCTGTGCCAACAAATTTCGCAACTCTGGTCGCGCCGACAGGGTTGAATCTACCTCAGGGCATTTGATGAGAGTCGTCATTAAAATTGGCAGTAGCCTGCTGGCGGCAGAAAAAGGGGGACTGGCGCATCGGCAGATGCGGCGTTGGGCGAAGCAGATTGCGGCTCTACGTCGTGCCGGTCATGAGGTGATTTTGGTTAGTTCAGGGGCGATCCGCGCGGGTATGCAGGCTTTGGCCTTGCGCCAGCGTCCGACTTCACGCCCTGAGATGCAGGCCTGTGCCACAATCGGACAACCTCTTTTGATGAAGGCGTATGGAGCGGCCTTAGCGCCTTATGGTTTTGTAGTAGCCCAGATTCTTCTAACGTCGTGGGATCTGGATAGTCGGCGGATCTACGCGAATACCCGAGCTACTTTGCATACTTTGCTCCAACTGAAGAAGTGCGTACCCATTTTCAACGAAAACGACGCGCTCTCTTTTGAAGAGATTGCTTTGCTCAACGCCTTCGGGGATAACGACCGCCTTTCGGCGCATGTGGCGATCCTTGCTCGGGCCGATCGACTGGTGATTTTAACCGATGCGCCTGGCTTGATGAGTCAACCGGATGGGACTGGCCATTTGATTCGGCGGGTGAAGAAAATCGACGCGGCAACTTTGGCCTGTGCGGGCGGGGCAGGGAGTGCGGGTTCCGTGGGTGGAATGCTCTCGAAGCTTGAGGCAGCCAGACTGGCGATGAGCCGAGGTATTCCCGTGGTGATTGCGGATGGGCGAGAGACCGATGTTATTCGGAAGAGTGTTCTGCGGGTGCCTCCGGGAACTTGGGTTGCCAAATGAGCACGGTGGCGGATCTTGCCGACCGCGCGAAAGTTGCTTCTCGATCCTTGGCCCGTCTTTCTACGAAGAAAAAGAATGCTCTTCTGCTTGCGGTGGCAGAACAGTTGGAGGCACAAGAGAAAGAGATTCTCCAAGCCAATCGGGAAGATGTGCAGGCCGCGAAAGAGGCGGGACTATCTGGGGCTTTACTCGATCGGCTGGAGTTGAATCCGAAACGATTTGCAGAAATGGTCGAAGGGGTAAGAAAAGTGGCGGCCTTGTCTGATCCTGTGGGGGAAGTGCTCCGAAAATGGAAGCAGCCCAATGGATTGGAGATTTCTAAGATTCGAGTACCGCTAGGGCTGATTGGAATTATTTATGAGTCACGGCCGAATGTGACGGTGGACAGTGCGGTTCTCTGCCTGAAAACGGGCAAC
>CAMCNF010000055.1 GCA_945876115.1 Verrucomicrobia subdivision 6 bacterium
ACAACTTCCTCTTCGCCAAAAATCATCGCTTATTTGAAACCCCATTGTGGTTGGAGTGGCGGGGTGCGTGCGGTGATGGCGAAATACAATTTAGCCTTTGAGGATCGAGATATTTGGAATGATATGAATCAGCGGGTGGAAATGATTCAGAAGAGCGGGCAGGAGCTTTCTCCTTGTGTGGAGGTGAATGGGCACATGTTGGCGGATGTGAGTGGGGACGAGGTGGAGGCTTGGCTTTTGAAGAATGGAGTGGCGAAGCCCAATCAAGCAAAAGTCGAAGTACCGACCGATCGCGGTTGTTCGGATGAGGAGCATGCGGCTCAACGTGGAGAGATTCCGGTAAACTTTCGGGGATAAGACGCGGATGAATGCCCCCCGCAGCGATTTGCAGGTGAGGGCGCTCCAGAAGATTCTGGGGGGGGATGATGCGGATATGGCGGATTTAACGATGCGTGAACTGCGCGCGCAAAAAAATATTTACGAGGATCTGATCGTGGAATTGTCTCAGGTGAACGATGCTAAAGTTCAAGCGAGGGCACGCTTGATATTGAGATTCTGGGAAAATATGAAACGGCGGGATGGAGCAACCGAGACCGAACCTCTAGAATTTTCTTCATGGGAAGATTTAGAGAGTTTTTGTTGGCAGTTGGCGGAGATTGAAAGTCCTGGAATCGATCTACAACCGGTGATGACTTATTTGGATGAGCTGGGAGCACTGGTGGAAAAGAATCTGCCGCAAAGGAGCATATCTCCGTCTGATTCTATTGGGGCGTTGCGACAAGTTCTAGCAAGGAGAGAGGGATTTCGTGGAAACTTGGAGAACTATTTTGCCCCAGCGAATAGTTACCTTCATCGGGTTTTAGAAACAAAGCTAGGGATCCCGCTGGCGTTGGGGTTGGTTTATATTTTTGCGGGACAGAGGGCGGGTTTGGAGGTGTATGGCTTGAATACTCCTGGTCACTACCTGGTGGGCATTGGGGGGGTGACGTTTGATCCTTTTCACGGGGCGGCGGTGATGTCGGCAGACGATCTTTCGGCGAAATTTGGGACGGAGCGGGTTAGCTGGGCGAGTCCGATGTATATGCGGGCGACCCCTCGCGAGACGGCGGAGAGGATGCTGGTCAATTTGGTGAATAGCTATAGTCGGGCGGGAGACGAGGCTCGTCATGCGCGGGTGGTATCGTATTTGCAAATGGTCGAGGAGAGTTTGGGATAGGTTGGGAGTCGACTATGGAGAGGCTTGAATCGCGCTCTGGTTTAGGAGCATGCTCCTCTATGAATCATTTTATGCGTATCGGTTTCCTTTTCTTATTCTTGGCCTCCGCTTTGGTTTGGTCGGAGGAGCCGGTGAGTGTGCCGACAGTGACGCCAGCGGAGGCGGCAACGCAGGAGGGGAAAGAGGTGAAGGTGAAAGGGCGGGTTGAAGGGCAAAAAACCTCAGCGAAAGGGGTCACCTATTTAAACTTTGGGGCGAAGTACCCGAATCACGTCTTCAGTTGTGTTTTGCGGGCGAAAGATTTCCCATCGGGTCCGCCGTTGGTGGAGGGAAAAGAGGTGGAGGTGACGGGGGTGATTAAAATGTATGAAGGCAAACCTTCGATGGATATTTCTTCGTCGGATCAGATTCATGTGATTGAGGAGCCTGCGGCCGCGGCGCCCGAGACTAAGCCGAGCGAGCCTGCCAGTTGAGAAGGGGGGAGCAGAGGATTCTGATTGCCTACCCCTTATCTCTTTGGGTATGTTCAAGGCGATGCCCGCTGAGACGATCCTTGAAGAAGAAACCGTAATGGAAGAAACCTCGGATCTCGACCCCAAGCTGAAGGCCAAACTTGATCTCTTGTCGCCTGGGGCGTACTGCCGTCACCGCAGTTGGGGCGTAGGAAAGATTGCGTCGAAGGACGACACTCTGGCTTCGTTAACGATTGATTTCCGCTCGAAAAAAGGTCACTCGATGGAATTTGTTTATGCGGCGGAGTCGCTTCGTCCTTTGGGCAAGGATCATTTCGAGGCGCGGATTTTGCGGGAAGTGGAGGTGATGAGGGAGTTGTGTGCGAAGGATCCTGGTGCATTTATGGTTTTGGCTGTAACTAGCTTAGAAAATGAAGCCACGGGAGCACGTATCGAGGAGGCTGTAGTGCCGCATCTTTTCAAGGCGGATGGATGGAAAAAGTTTTGGGAGGCGGCTAAGAGGGCGATGCGGAAAGATCTGCGTTTTGTCATTCCAGGAAAGCGATCGGATGCGATCCAGTATTTGGAGACGGCGCCTGATGCCAAAGCGGGTGGGTTAACCGATCTGCAAGAAGCAGTGGGGGCGAAACGGGTAATTGAAGCTTTGGAGAAACTGCAAAAGGCAAGGAACAGTGCGGAGTTGAAGGCGATTACGGATGAGGCCTTTAAGTTAGTGGAGGCTTCGGCATTAAAAATTCCGAAGAGCCAGATGAGTCAAGTGGCAGAGCTGGCGCTGGCCCGTTCTGAGTTCGCTGGATCGGCCGGTCTTCCCGCGGAGATGGGCACAATTTTGAGGGGGATTCTTCCGGTGGAGCCGAATCGGCTCGCGCTGGTGGTTGAGGCTTTGCCTGCGGGGAAACAGCCACGGTTCGCGGAACTGGCGGCGAATCAAATGGGGGAAAGGTGGACGGAGCTTTATTTGGCTCTTTTGCCACGGGCCTCGGGTCGCTTAATGGATGCGATCACGGCACGTTTTAAAAAGCTCAATCGAATGGGAGAGTTGGAAGGGGCTTTGGATCGCCTTTTGCGTGAGCGTTTAACTCACCCTGATCTGATTGTTTGGCTTTGTCGGAATCGCACGGGGGATCTGGCCAAGATGACGGGACCAGCGCTTTTCATGACGGCATTGAATGTTCTAGAGAACGAGACGCTTTCAGATTCGAGTCGTGGATCGCGTCTGCGCGATCTACTTTTGGAGGATAAAGATCTGGTGCGTGATTTGCTGGCGCCTTCATCTCCGGAAGAGGTGAGAGATGTGACCCGCTCAGCCTTGGCCTCGACCGCATTTGAGGAGCTAGATAAGCGCTCGTTGATTGGGGCATTGGTGAAGCTTTATCCGCAAGTAGGTGTGATGGTGGCGGGTGAAAACCGAGCGACGACGGTGGACGCCCCGATCGTGAGTTGGGAAAGTTTGGAAAAGCGTAAGGCGGAACTGGAAGAAATTACCCTGAAGAAAATTCCGGCGAATAGTAAGGAAATTGGGGTGGCGCGTTCTTACGGGGATTTGAAAGAGAACCACGAGTTTAAAGCGGCGAAAGAAATGCAGGCGGTTTTGATGCGTCGCAAACAGGATTTGGAGTCGATGATCCTCTCGGCGCAGGGCACTGATTTTAGTGGGGTGACGAGTGACGAGGTGGGGATTGGCACGGTGGTGACGTACGAAGCCAAGGAAAGTGGGGAGAAGAAGACGATTACAATTTTGGGAGCATGGGATAGCGATCCTGATCAGGGGGTCCTTTCGTACCAGACGGCGGTGGCGCAGGCTTTGATCCAGCGCAAGGTGGGAGATGGCGCCGAATTGCCAGGCGAAGGTGGGACTCGAATAAAAGTGGTGATCAAATCTATTCGGTCGTACCGGACGTAAGCTGGGCTGGTCCCAAGTCTCAGGATATGAAGACGTCTATCCGTAAAATCACGGCGCGCGAAGTGATTGATTCTCGAGGAAATCCTACTCTAGAGGCAGATGTCATTCTGGAAGGTGGGGTGATGGGTTCGGCGATGGTGCCGAGCGGAGCGAGCACGGGAATCCATGAAGCACTTGAGTTACGCGATGGGGACGCCAAGAGGTATGGTGGTAAGGGAGTGCTGCAAGCGGTGGCGAATGTGAAGGATAAAATCGGGCCACTTCTTTTGGGCAAGGACGCAGCGGACACCAAAGGAATTGATCGGTTGATGATCGATTTAGATGGAACTCCAAACAAGAGGACGCTCGGGGCGAATGCTATTTTGGGAGTTTCTTTGGCGGCGGCGAGGGCGGCAGCGACAGCCCATGGTGAGCCTTTGTACCGGTGGTTAGGTGGGGAGAAGGCCAACATTTTACCTGTACCGATGGCAAATATCATCAATGGGGGAGCCCACTCGGATGCCCCGATCGATTTTCAAGAATTCATGATTGTGCCTCGCGGTTTACCAAGCTTTCGAGAGGCGCTTCGCTGTGGTGCGGAGATCTTTGCCACCCTAAAGAAGATTTTGCATGATCGAAAGCTGGGAACGGCAGTGGGGGATGAGGGTGGGTTTGCTCCCAGACTGGAATCGACGGAAGCGGCGCTAGGAGTGATTGCGGAAGCGGTGGAAAAGGCGGGCTACCGACTGGGAGAGCAGGTTTTTCTGGCATTGGACGTAGCGAGCAGTGAGTTCTTTGATGGAAAGACCAAGGAATATGTTTTTAAGAAGTCTGATCAACGTCGGTTGTCGGCCAGCGCTTTGGTCGACTTTTATGCAGACCTACAAAAGAAGTACCCGATTATTTCGATTGAAGACGGCACGGCGGAAGAGGATTGGGATGGTTGGAAGGTGTTGACGCAGAAATTGGGTGCGAAGACGCAATTAGTCGGCGACGATCTATTTGTGACAAACGTGGAGTTTTTAAAGCGGGGGATCCAAGAAAAAGTCGCGAACTCGATTTTGGTGAAGGTCAATCAGATCGGAAGTTTGAGTGAAACGTTGGCGGCGATTGAGTTGGCCCGCTCAGCGAAGTATTCGGCGGTGATCAGTCATCGCAGTGGGGAGACGGAGGATTCGACGATTGCGGACTTGGCGGTGGCCACGAATGCGGGCCAGATCAAAACGGGTTCGTTTTCTCGATCGGATCGGCTGGCGAAGTACAACCGACTTCTACGAATAGAAGAAGAGCTAGGTTCCAAGGCAATTTATGGCGGGCAACTCGCGGCTGTTTGATCCTAGTGGGCTGGGTCAGCCACCGGCAAAGGGGCACTATTGGCGTATTCTGCAACCTTGGGTCTACTCACTGGTCGGTTTGCTTTTCGTGGCGGTGGTTCTGGCACTTTTCTATCCTGAATGGAAAAAAGGGCAGAATATGAAGGGGCGGTTGCAAGCGATGCAGGCCGAAATTCAAAACCAGAAGCAGGAGTTGGGGGAATTGCAGGAGCTTTCCGGACGATTGCAGGACGATCCTTTCACGGTAGAACGTATGGCCCGCGATAACTTAAGCGTGGCACGACCTGGAGAGGTGATTTTTAAGTTTCAACCTTACGCGACAAATGTGAGTTCTCCCGGGGACGCTAAGGGAGTGATGCGGCAGCGAACGGCGAGGCAGTCACCGTGAGTGGTACCTATCGAGTCGCGGTAACAGGGGCCGCGGGTCAAATTGGTTATGCCTTAGCGTTCCGTATCGCTTCGGGCGGTCTTTTTGGGCCTGAACAGAGAGTTCGTCTGCAGCTGCTGGAAGTGCCTCAGGCAGAAAATGCGCTGAAGGGAGTGGTGATGGAGTTGCTGGATGGGGCGTGTCCTTTGGTGGATGAAGTTGTGGCGACGAGTGATCCGAAGAGGGCTTTTGATGGTGCGGATTGGACGCTTTGTGTGGGAAGTATTCCGCGGAAGCCTGGAATGGAGAGGTCGGAGTTGCTGGGTTTGAACGGAAAAATATTTGTGGAGCAGGGACGGGTTTTGGCGGAGGTAGCGGGGAAAGATGCGCGGGTACTGGTGGTGGGGAATCCTTGTAATACGAATGCCTGGATCGCGATGCAGGCGGGGCAAGGATTGGCGAAGGAGAACTGGTTTGCGATGACACGTTTAGACGAGAATCGAGCCAAAGCTAGGTTGGCAGAAAAAGCCGGGATGCCGGTGGCCGAGGTGGATCGTCTGGCGATTTGGGGTAATCATTCGAGCACGATGTATCCTGATTTCACCAACGCGCGGATTGGGGGGAAGGCGGCGACGGATGTGATAACGGATCGGAAATGGTTGGAGGGAGAGTTTTTACAGTCGGTCCAGCAACGTGGGGCGGAGATCATGAAGGCGAGGGGACTATCGAGTGCGGCGAGTGCGGCCCATGCGGCGGTGGATACGGTGCGCAGCTTGCACGATGGAACGAAGCCTGGGGATTGGACGAGTGTGGCGGTTTGTTCGGACGGGAGTTATGGCGTGCCGAAGGGTTTGATGTGTTCTTTTCCGATTCGAGCTTTGGGGAGGGGGAAGTGGGAGATTGTTGCTGGGCTGAAGTTGGATGATTTTGGGCAAAAAAAACTAGCGGCGACGGTGGCGGAGTTGGAGGAGGAGAAGAAAGCGGCCGCTGAGGCGGTAGGAATTTAGCTCAAGGGTAATTTTCGGGGCTGGATGGGGCGATGCGGTGGGCTGGGAATTTTGGAACAAGTAGGAGAGCAGAGGGAGCTGAAGGCACTCCTTGGAACATTGGGCTTAGGCTCACTGTTTTCCGGGCGGGTGAAGGAGGGGGTGTGCTCGGTGACGGGATGGCCCAGTGGGGCGCAGGCTTTGGCGGCGGTGGTTTTGGCTGAGGATAAAAAAATGCGGGGTTGGGTGGTGGTGACGGGAAGTGTGCGGGAGCAGGAGGAGATAGCTTCGCAGATTGAGGCTTGGGGTGGGGATGTTTTGGTGGTTCCGGAAGCACACCGAGGAAAAGAGGGAGTGCGGCCCGATGCAGACTTGGAGGCGGAGTGGTTGGGATCGTTAGCCAGGTTGACCTTGGAAGAACAACCCCGGATTGTGGTGGTGACGAAACAGGTGTTGGCGGAGAAGCATCCTTCGCCTGCGGAAATTCAGAGAGGAATGTTTCGCGTAAAAAAAGGAGATGCGTTGGACCCTTTGCAGTTCGTAGAGGATTTAGTCACGGCGGGATATATGAAAGTGGGGACGGTGGCGGAACGAGGGGAGGTGGCGAGGCGGGGGGGGATTGTTGATCTGTTTGCGAATCAAGCGGAGGCGCCGTTGCGGATTGAATGGGGTGGAGATCGTGTGGAATCGATTCGCGAGATTGATTTACACGAGCAAACGGGAGTTGGGGAAAGAGCGGAGGCGTGGATCTTTCGGGGGAAGGCGAAGGAGATGGAAGGAGCGTCCTCGTTTTCCGAATACTTAGGAAGTGGTTGGGGTACTTTAGTTTGTGCGGAGGGAATTGAGGAAGGGGATTGGGAGGGGGTTTTTTCAGGGCATGGGTTTACGGGAGAGCCGATTCGAGAGGAGGGTCTGGCGGAGGCGCGGAGACGCCGAGTGGGAGCGGAAATACGGGCTTGGCTGGCGCGGGATTGGCGGGTGATTATTTCGGGAATCAACGAGGGGGAGGCAAGACGATTGCAGGAGTGGCTGGCGGAATGTGATCTGACAGAGAAGGATCGAGAAAAGCTGGAGTTTGTGATTTCTGGATTAGGACGCGGATTTGCGTGGCCTGAGGGCAAGTGGGTGATTGTGACGGGAGCGGAGCTGTTGGGTCGGACGGAGACAAGGCGCGGGCCGCGGCGTGCGGTTTCTTTGGCGGCGGAGCGTTGGCGTCGTCCAGTGTTTGATCCTGGAGAGATTCACTTAGGGGATTACGCGGTGCATTTGCAGCACGGGGTGGCGATTTATGAGGGATTGGGGGATAAGCCTGATGGGAAAGGGCAGTGTTTGATGTTGAAGTATGCGGACGGGGGTAGGTTGTATGTGCCCGTCGAGGAGTCGTATTTAGTTTCGCGTTACGTGGGGGTAGGGAAGAAGCGACCCAAGTTAGACATGCTGGGGGGTGGGCGATGGGAAAGGGCGAGGGCGAAGGCAGAAAAAGCGGTGGAAGATTTTGCGGCTACTTTATTAAGAACGGCAGCGGAGAGGGAAGCATTACCTGGAAAAGCGTTCCCACCCGATCATGAGTGGCAGGGGAAGTTTGAAGCAGAGTTTGTTTATGTGCCGACAGCGGATCAGGTGAGGGCGATTGCTGAAACTAAGGCGGATATGGAGCGGACACGACCGATGGATCGATTGATTTGTGGTGACGTGGGATATGGAAAGACGGAGGTGGCGATTCGAGCGGCATTTAAAGCGGTGATGGGCGGAAAGCAGGTGGTGGTGCTGGCGCCGACGACGGTTTTGGCCCAGCAGCATACGCGGACCTTGCGGGAACGTTTTTCAGACTGGCCGATTGTGGTGGATGAGTTGAGCCGATTTCGAACTGGGTTGGAGCAGCGGGAGGTTATCAAAGGGGTGGCGGATGGGAGGATTGATGTGGTGGTGGGGACTCACCGACTCCTCTCGGCAGATGTGGCTTTTCATGATTTGGGTTTGGTGGTGATCGATGAGGAGCAGAGGTTTGGAGTAAAGCAGAAGGAGAAGCTGAAGGAGCGGTTCCGCCGAGTGGACTTGCTTACCTTGTCGGCTACTCCCATTCCAAGAACGCTTTATTTATCGATGTTGGGTGCGAGGGACCTAAGTCAGATCGAGACAGCGCCTTTGGGTCGTCACCCGATTGAAACGGTGGTGGCGGAGTATGATGAGCGACTGATCCGGGACTGGATTCGGCGCGAAGTGGAGCGAGGGGGGCAGGTGTATTATTTGCACAATCGGGTGGCGGCCTTGCCGATTTTAGCAACAAAGATGCGACTGCTATTGCCTGGGATCAAGGTGGTGATCGCTCATGGTCAGATGGCGGAGGGGGAGTTGGAAGATGCCATGAGTAAATTTGTGAAGGGGAAAGCGGATATTTTGCTTTGCACAACAATTATCGAAAGTGGTTTGGATATTCCTAATGCGAACACGATTATTCTGGATCGGGCGGATCGGTTTGGGTTGGCGGATCTTTATCAACTCCGAGGCCGAGTGGGGAGAGCGTTGCATAGAGCGTATGCTTTGTTGTTGGTACCGAGAGAAAGGCGGAAGGGGGAGGCTGGGGAGAGGGTGGATGCTTTGAAGGAGCATAGCGGATTGGGTGCGGGGTATCGGATCGCGATGCGCGATCTTGAAATTCGGGGTGCGGGTAATCTTTTAGGGACGGAGCAGAGTGGGCATGTAGCGATGATTGGGTTCGAGCTGTACTGCCGACTTTTGCGCTCGGCGGTGGCGAGGATGAAGAAGGGCGAGTGGCGTCCGCCCCCCGTGGTATTGATGCGCTTGGATTTTGTCACCTTACGAAGTTCGGAGGTGGGAGATGGGAAAGCGGGGGCGTATGTTCCAGCCGATTATATTCCGGAGGTAAGAGAAAGAATTGAGGCTTATCGTTTAGTGGCGGAAGCGGGGAGCTTAAAGGAGATAGGGAGGATTGGGGTAAATTGGCGGGATCGGTATGGGCCATGGCCGACAGAGATAGGACTCTTATTCGGCTATCATCGAGTTCGGGTTCTGGCGGGGCTGTCGGGAGTGACGAGATTGGAGGTGGAGGGGGAGAAGATTCGGGCTTGGAAGGGGATGGAGTTGGAGATGGTGGGGATGAAACTACCCCGTTTGACCGAGAAGACCGCGCACGATAAGCTAGGGCAACTCGAAGCATGGCTAAGATGATCCCACTCACTCCGCTGGTCCTTGTCTTCGCTTTCTGGTGTTTGCTGGCATCGAGTTGGGGGCAAAACTCGATCAACAATGGAGTGGCGGCGGTAATTAATAGCGAGGCAATTACTTTCCGAGACGTGTTGGCGCAGACGCAGATGGAGGAGGACGACTTAAAGAACCAACAGCAAGCGGGTAAAATAACCGATGACGAGAGAAAGGCGAGAATCCGTGAGCGACGGAAAACAGTTTTAGATTCATTGATTGAGACACGCCTGATTATTCAAGATTACAAGAAAAAGGGTTATAATTTTCCCGCATACTATTTTGATCGAGAGGAAAGGCAAAGAGTGCGGGATCAGTTCGGGGGAGATCGGCAAGCTTTGGTGAAAACGCTGGAGGAGAGGGGGATTACGATGGCGGACTGGAAGAAAAACATTCAAGAAACATTTATTGTCCAGCAGATGAGGCAGATTAATGCGAAGCGCTTTATCACGATTTCGCCTCACATGATTGAGGAATATTATCAGAATCATATCCGAGACTTCTTACAGCCTGATCGGGTGAAGTTGCGGATGATCTATTTGGCGCCGGAGAGTAGTGCGGAGGTGGAGGCGCAGGCCAAAGAAGTTTTGGCGCAGGTAGAGTCGGGGGTGGACTTCGCGGTCTTGGCTAAGAAGTATTCGGATTATAATCGGGCTGGTGGTGGGCTTTTCATGGATCAGGGCGGTTGGGCAGAGCGGGAAGGATTGAAGGGAGAGATTGCGGATGTGGCTTTTACTTTGCGGCCTGGTCAAGCGAGTGGAATCTTGGCCTTGCCGTCTGCGAAGGGGCCACCTGCTTACTACTTATTGCAGG
>CAMCNF010000056.1 GCA_945876115.1 Verrucomicrobia subdivision 6 bacterium
GCGGTGGTTTTCAGATTAGCCACTAAATATCCTGAGTCCCCTGGCCCTAGTTTCTTTCCCACTGTCATTTTAGGAGTAAATGTTCCCACCTCTTTGGTCTCGTACTTTCGCCCACTCTGCATGAGTTGAATCGGAGTTCCGGCCATAAGCTCCCCGCTAATGACCCGCACATAAGCGATCACGCCGCGAAACGTGTCGAAAACGCTGTCGAATACCAGCGCCTTAAGTTCTTTCCCGTCTGCGTTCTTGGGGGGTGGCAGCCGAGCAATAATCGCCTCCAAGACGTCACTAATCCCCTGCCCTGTTTTGGCACTGACGAGAATCGCCTCGTCCCCAGGAATCGCTAGGATTTCCTCCAACTGCTTTTTGACTCCTGGAATATCAGAACTTGGCAGATCGATCTTATTGATAATCGGAATAAGCGTCAGGCCCTCTCGATTCGCTAAATGCACGTTCGCCACGGTTTGTGCCTCGACTCCTTGCGCTGCATCGACCACGAGGAGCGCTCCTTCACAGGCAGCGAGAGATCGGGAAACTTCGTAGGAAAAATCTACATGGCCCGGAGTATCAATGAGGTTGAGGAGGTAGGTTTTCCCGTCTTTGGCCTTATAATTCAAACTGACAGGATGGGCTTTAATCGTGATCCCGCGTTCCCTTTCCAAGTCCATCGAGTCGAGTAGTTGAGCCTGCATATCTCGTTCGGCGATCAGACCCGTAGCCTGCAGCAGACGGTCGGATAAAGTGGTCTTGCCGTGGTCGACGTGGGCAATGATACAAAAGTTGCGAGTAAGGATAGGGTCCATAAAGCAGGGGCGAAGCTAACTCTACCCTGAAACATTCGCCGAACCAGCAGCCGCGCGGAGATTGGCAACCGCTTGAGTTAGGTCGGATTGACTAAAAAGATGGGAGCCCGCCACCATAATGTTAGCACCCGCCGCGGAGCAACTCGCCGCTGTTGCATCAGTGACTCCGCCGTCGACTGTAATATCCACATTATAGTTCTGCAGAACAATCACATCCCTTGCTTCCCGAATCTTTGGGAGAACTTCCGGAAGGAACGCCTGTCCACCAAACCCTGGGTTGACCGTCATGCAAATGAGTTGATCGCAAAGTGGTAAAAGTGGGATCGCATGTTTTAAAAGAGTGGCAGGATTAATCGCCAAGCCCGCACGGCAACCCCTTTCTCGAATACTCGCCAAGGTTCGCGCCACTTGATGTCGCGCTTCTAAATGAACATTCAAACAATCGGCCCCTGCTTCAATAAAGTCGCCCGCATAGCGATCGGGTTGCTCGATCATCAGATGCACATCCAGGGTAGCCTCTCCCATCACGCGCCGCAGAACGCGAACCATATTTGCCCCAAATGAAATATTAGGAACAAAGTGACCGTCCATAATATCGATGTGCACCCACTCTGCTCCGCTGGCACGGATTCGTTCCGCCTCTTCTTCAATCCGACCTAAATTGGCGCCTAGTATCGAGGGAGCGATCACGATAGGGCGATTCGTCATGAGTTTTTCGCTTTCTGCATAATTTCAATCTCATAACCCTCAGGTGCATCGATAAAAGCAAAATGTGCTCCTTCATCAGTTTGGGTCGGACCGTCGGACCAAGGGTAGCCCTTGGCTGCAGCATCGCGCCCAAAGGTCTCCAAATCCTCTACCTCGAAGGCTAGGTGCATCAAATCCGCAGGTACTTTTACCGGCCCTGCTTTGGGATAGTGGCAAAGCTCTAAGCATTCGCCCCCTACTTCCGACTGTAGAAAAACCAGAGTGCTTCCACGGGGAGAAGTGCTTCGCGAGACCTGCTTCAATCCAAGGACATTCCCATAAAAATCAACAGACTTTTCCAGATTTTCAACGCGTAATCGAGTATGGAGCCATCGGCCAACTTTCATTAGGGAGGCTATCATTCCTCCCCTGCCCCATTTCGTCGAACATGTAATCTGGACTATTCCGCCTCGGCTTTCGAATCACGATCGAGCAGGGAGGTTAACCCCTCCTTGGGCGACTTCCCCTCAAAGAGAACTTGGTAAAGTTGGCGAGCTACCGGAGCCTCCACATGTTTCCGCGCCAGCATTTTATGGAGGGCCTGCGTTGTCCAAACTCCCTCACAAACCCCCTCGACTGAGGCCATAGCTTTTTCAAGGGAATCCCCCTTCCCGATTCGCTCACCGACCCTGCGGTTCCGGCTCGCCCGGCTATAGGAGGTTAAAAGTAGGTCCCCAATTCCGCTCAAGCCCTGCAGGGTCTCCACTTGTGCTCCGAACTGCACCGCGACCCGCGTCATCTCTCGAAGACTCCTCGTCGTCAGTCCTGCCAAACTATTTTCACCGAGGCCGAGGCCTACACACATTCCTGCCGCCAAAGCGTAAACATTCTTCAAGGCGCCACCCCACTCCACCCCAGCAAGATCGGTACTTCGATAGACTCGTAAAGCCGTGCCGTGCAGCGCCGCTTGGACGCTGGTGGCGAGAGATTCTTCTTGAGCAGCGGCCACTAGAGCGGTGGGCATCCTTTGTACCAGTTCGGCAGCTAAACTCGGCCCCGAGACAACCGCAACGGGAGTTCCAGCCCAAACGTGACCCACGATTTCACTTACCCGTTGGCCTGTAGAAATCTCAATCCCTTTGGATAAATTAACCACTGGGCAGATACCTGCAAACGAGTGCAAGTTTAGCAGAACTTCACGAACCACTTGAGTAGGTAAGGCAATCCAGATTAAGTCGGTTCCCTTGGGAATCTCTCGCCCGCCTTTTTCCACCCAGTGCACGTCATGTCCACGGGTTTGCAAAATTTCTCCAAGAGCTTTTCCCCAGGCTCCTTTGCCCAGAACAGTGATCTTCATGCCTTTCACTTCTTCACCAGTTTGCTCTCCCGCCCTTGAAAGAGTCGAATGAGATTATCCCGATGGCGAATCCAGACTAATCCAGCCATACCCACCGCGGCCCACTGCAAAAGGGTCCGCCCTGAGTCGAGGCCCAAAACTAAAAAGGGAAATGCCGAGGCCGCCACCAAGGAAGCGACCGAAACAATTCGGCTAATGAGAAAAACAACTCCCCAAACCGCAATAACCGATATTCCCACCCAGGGGGTAAGGGCCAGCAGGGCGCCCGCGGATGTGGCCACCCCTTTTCCTCCCCGAAATCCAAGCCATGGAGAAAAAACGTGGCCAAGAACCGCCATGACTGCCGCCCCCACCGCGGTCGAATCCCCTGCATGACCCACTTTTATTGCTAAGGCCACCGCGAGCCACCCCTTGCCAAGATCTAAGGCCAAAACTAGGAATCCCCACTTCTTCCCCAAAACCCTGCCCACGTTGGTGGCCCCAGTGTTTTTACTCCCCTGCCCGCGGACATCGATCCCCCGAAAACGTCCCAGCCAATAGCCAAAGGGTAAAGATCCGAGAAAAAACGCCAAAATGATATAGAGACAATCGAAATACACCCCTTGCGAGATGAACCAAGCAGCCGAAGAGAGCAAGTAAAACCTATGGTTATTTTTGCTTTGGGGTGTCTACACTTTTAGGGTAGGTTTCACCATTGTGCCTGAGATTTCTGCCACGCAACTAACAGGGTCCCATGTCGACACCTTCCGCAAGGCGAAGGAAGCCGTGGCCCGCCAAAATCATGACTACGTCCTGATGCTCATGCCACCCGTTCTCGAGGCTCAGCCAGGTTTCTTGGATGGTCGTAAACTTCTTCGTGCCAGCCAAATGGCCAAAGCCAAAGGCGCCTCCAAGATGGATAAAAATATGGCGGCAGTTCGAATCACCCCAATCATCATGCAGGCGAAGATGGCGGCGGGAAAATCTTTGGGCTCGGGCATGGCAAAACTAGAGGAAGCCTTGGCCCTAGACCCTCATAGCCCCCAAGCCAACAGTGCCCTTGCCGAGATGGCCCTAGCCAATGATTTATCCGGAACCGCAATCTTTGCTTATGAAACCATTCGAGCAGGAAAACCTCAGGACACCGCTAATCTCCACGGACTAGCTAAAGCGCTCATCGCGGCCAAGGAAATGGGAAAAGCTCGTGATGTTTATCAATCGATCCTCGAGCTTGTGCCCAATGACGGAGCCGCTCTCAAAGGCATGAAAGACGCCAGCGCGCTAGTTGCCACCCAAGACGGGGGTTGGGAAAAATCGGAAGACTTCCGAGATTCCTTAAAAAATAAGGAAGAAAGCTTGGCCTTAGAAGCCTCCTCAAAGGTTGTGAAAACGGCCGAAGCTATGGCCGAGCAGCTGACTCGACTTCATGCCCAATTCGAAAAGGAACCGCAGAACGTCACTTTAGCCCGCCAGATCGCAGAGCTATGCGAACAGCAGGGCTCTCTCGAATACGCTCTTCAGTGGTTTCAGTTCGCCTATGACATGACGCAAAAGACCGACCCCAATCTCGAGAAATCCGTCTTTCGCATTCGCCTTGCCCTGCTCGACGCCGAAATGAATCAAGCCCGCACCGATCAGGTTGATCCTTCTCTCCTCACCGGAATCGAGGCCCGCGCCAAGACATTAGTACTGGAGGGAGCGCGAGAACGGGTCGCTCGCTATCCGAACGACCTACAATACCGCTACGATCTAGGCGAAGCTCTCATCGAGAATGAGCTCTATAAAGAAGCGGTTCCAGAACTACAGCAAGCCTTGCGGCAACCTTCGGTGCGTCACCGTGCTCTCAACCTCCTTGGAGTTTCCTACCAAAAACGAAAAATGCTCGATCTTGCGGCCAAACAGTTCGCCCTTGCGGCTTCTGAGATTGTCGCGATGGACGCAGTGAAAAAAGATGCCATCTATAACCTCGGCGTGATCCTAGAAGAAATGGGCAAGAAAGATGAATCTCTCGAAGAGTTTAAAAAGATTTACGAAGTGGATAGTCAATTTCGAGATATCGCCGAACGAGTCGAAGCAGCCTACCAACAGTCCTAGAAAGGCGAAAGCCGGACGGCCTTTACGCCGCCCGGCTCTCCTCCTGTGGAACCCGTAAGCCGGATTCTGTGACCTTCCGAGTTTCCTCAGTCGGCCGGCAGTCATTTCTCTAGCCCGCCTTGCGGCGGACTCCGGTTCAGCGTTACCGCCGTTCCGATGCAGCACCAACCCGGGGGTGTTCTGCTTGCGCAGAGCGGGCGGGCCACCCATTCCCCCTGTTCGGCCTTGCACCATCCGTGGTTTATCTATCTCTCTGGTTACCCAGAAAGCGGTGGGCTCTTACCCCGCCATTTCACCCTTACCTAGCTTGCGCCAGGCGGTATATTTTCTGTGACACTTTCCGTCAACCCCGACTTGCGTCGAGGCTGCCCCCAGCTTTCCCGGGGCGGATTGCCCTGTGGTGTCCGGACTTTCCTCCGCCAAACCTCCTTAGAAATGTGACGGCGACTGCCCTAGTTCCGTTTGAGAGCATAAAGCCAAAATCCCAGCTGACAATCCCTAGGCTTGAGTGCCAGAACCAAGATCGAAACCTAGATTATCCCACCCCCTCCCCGAACCCCAATCAACCTTACTCCATCCAGATCAATGGATTCCAAGTGCACAGAACAATCAACTCCAAAACCAAGGCAATCAGAAATGTCGGAACCAGAATGGTTAAACCGAGGCCTATGGCGATGGGAAAGTGGGGGTTATCATTACGATGCTTCGCCAATTGAGCCCCAGCCACCAAAACCACCGCAGCAGCTAAAGTCATTGAGGTAATGATCATGAATGTGTTCTACGTAAACCAAGACTGAAGGCAAGTCGCCCTTCTTGGAATGCTATGAGGAGGCTACTCGCTGGACTTGCCCTGCCCATCGATCATCTTTGTTTGGGCACCCACCCTGACCTGAGCTCGCCCCCCGCGAAAGTCGGAGGCCTCGTCATAAATCGCTGGAATAATCAGTTCCCCTTTCAAGTTGATATAGCCGAATTTTCCCGTGATTCGATCATCAGTCTGTACTCGCGCCATTCCCTCGTAAAAAGAGCCAGCCCATGCAAACTTTTTCTCAAAAGCTTTTTCTCCGTCAGGCTTAATATAAAACCATGTTTCTTTATCCCCAGGAGCCCCGCCTTTTTGCACCGCGGCTAGTTTTCCAGAAAAGGACTGCACCTGATCGTAGTCTGGCTCCACAACAAGCTTCCCCTTTGGATTTACGAAACCCCATTTTCCGCCATCTTTGACTGCGCCCAGTCCCTCCTGAAAAGGTCTTGCCCAAATATAGTCGCCCTCAATCGCCCACCTTCCTTGCCGATCGATATAACCAAACTTGCCCGTCAGCCGGTCCCCCTCGCAAGCGGGCGCAAGATTCTCCGAGAAATCGCCCGCCCACGAAAACCGTGGAGGAATCTTCCAGTTGCCGGTTTTATCGAGGTAGCCCCATGTGTTATTTTCCCTGGCTGCCGCCAACTCTTCCTGAAACGGCTTCACCTCGACAAACTTCGGCTCAACCCCCCAAGAGCCATCGGACGAACGGAATCCCCACTTTCCATTATCCCCCTTGGCGGGAGCGGGACCCTGTGCAAAAAGACGCTTCTCATCCTCAGCTGTCTCCTGAGCATAAGCAGGTGCAAGGCATGACAGGCTCCCTAGAAAAAGTAGAAATAGAGACCGATAAACCATCCCTATCCCTAGGAATGATAAAGCTATGGGTCAAGGCAGGGCTGGCACTTTATCAAGAACCTAGGATAATAAGCCGATGCGCTTTTGTCCCTGTATCCCTGTTCTTCTCTTTGCCTGCATGGTCTTATCGGAAAGCCTCCACGCCCAAGACACCGCTTTTCAAGCGGGAGCCTCTCCTTACACTCCTCAGCAACTGCATGAGCTTCTTGTCGGGCAGCAAAGAGAATCAGTGCTACAATTCTTTGGTCGTATGCCCAATCACATCCAAGGGGTGGACTGGATTTACAATCAGATGCTCATCTATGTCGCCGATTCCGATCGGTACTACACCACCGCAATTGTCTGCTTCTCTCACGGAGATCACCTTGTTTGGCAGGTTGTCTGTTATCCCTAGTACTTTCTCTTGAAGATGGATTATTATTTGACTGGTCTTCGCGCGCTTAGCTCAGGGGTAGAGCGGCTGCTTTACACGCAGTTGGTCGGGGGTTCAAATCCCTCAGTGCGCATTCTTTTGATGGCGGTACTTCTTGCTGGACCAACCACCTCTTTCTCTGCGCCCACCTCCCCGATCGGCCCTGTCTATGTCCTGCCCATTCAAGGTGAGATTCAAAAAGGAACCGTTTATGTCGTTCGCCGCGGAGTCAAAGCAGCTCTCGCAGCCAACGCCTCGGCTCTCGTCCTCGATATGAATACGCCTGGGGGTGAAGGCGAAGCAATGAAGGAGGTCATGGCGACGATTGCTAAGTTTAAGCCAACCGATAAAACTTATACCTACATCAACAAGGAAGCGTTCTCCGCTGGCGCTTTTATCTCTGCCTCTACTCGTCATATCTGGATGGCGCCAGGATCGATAATTGGCGCGGCCTCACCCGTGACTCTTGGCCAAGAGGGGCCCAAAGAACTTCCCCCGAAATTTGTCTCAGGCTATGCCGCCCTCATTCGTGCAGCCGCTGAGCAGAACGGTCACAACCCCGCCATCTTTGATGCCATGGTCAATAAACAGATTGGCCTTAAAATTGATGGCCGAGAAATTGTCGCCAAGGGAGATATTCTTACCCTAACCACCCAAGAAGCTACTCGACCGATAGGCAATCCCCCTCGTCCGCTCCTTGCCGCTGGAGTTGCCCCCGATCTTCAAACACTAATCGAAAAAACCGTACAACCCGGAGCTGTCATTGTCCGAATTCAGCCCACCGGCTTTGAAAGCATTAGTCGCTGGATCATTACCATCTCCCCCTTACTCCTCAGTGCTGCTTTTCTCTTTGGATATCTTGAGTTCAAGACCCCCGGTTTCGGTCTTTTTGGGGTAGTCTGTGGACTTTGTGCCTTCCTCTTTCTTTTTGGTCACTACATTGCGGGTTTATCCGGCTATGAAAACGCCTTACTACTTCTTCTCGGTCTTGCTCTTCTTATCACCGAGTTTTTTCTTTTTCCTGGAACTTTTATTCCTGGGTTGCTTGGTCTTGCCCTCATCCTTTTTGCCGCCCTCAACACCATGATTGATCGATACCCCACGGATCCCGCACTTCCCACCCTCCCTCAACTCCACTTTCCCGCCATCAACTTGGCCTTAGGATTCTTTGGCGGGCTCACGGCTATTCTCCTCGCCGCCCGTTATTTGCCTGAAACCATTCTATTTCGGCCTTTTCGTTTGAGTGCCGTATCTCCCTCCCCCTCTCTCCCGATCGACTCCTCGCTCCGTCTTGGACTCAAAGGCAAAGCTTTGACCGATCTTCGCCCTAGCGGTTCGGCTGAATTCCATGGTCAAAGCTTTGATGTTTTGGCGGAAGGCCATTTTATTGCTCAGGGCACCGCCATTAAAATTCACCAAATCGAAGGAGCAACCCTTTTTGTTCGCCCAAGCGCAAACCCAAAGAAAAACACCTAGAAAAGCACCACCATTTTATTGTTTTCCACAATCGGAACTTTTCATTTCCCTCTCAGCTTTTTTCCCGTAAGCATTACTCATGCCTATTATTCTTCTTATTGCAGTTTCTGTCGTGGGTTTGGTCTTTGCGGTTGTCCTTATTAATTTCTTTGGACTCTGGTTGCGTGCCCTGACCTCAGGCGCTCCCGTCGGCATTCCCACATTAATCGCCATGCGACTCCGCGGTATTCCTAACTCCCTCATCGTTAACGCCAGAATTACGGCGGTACGTGCTGGCATCGAGGTCACCACTGCCCAACTCGAAACCCACTATCTAGCTGGAGGGAGCGTTGATCAGGTCATCCGTGCCCTCATCGCCGCAGATAAGGCAGGCATCAAACTCGATTTCAACCGATGCTGCGCCATCGATCTCGCCACATCAGGTTCGGGAAAAACCGTTTTCGATGCGGTCCGCACCAGTGTTAATCCGCGCGTCATCGACTGCCCAGGAACTGATTCCGGTAAAGGCACCATCGACGGAGTGGCCAAAGACGGTATCACCGTCCGCGCCCGCGCTCGGGTCACAGTTCGCTCCAATCTGGATCGTTTCGTTGGTGGCGCTACCGAAGAAACTATCATTGCTCGCGTCGGAGAGGGCATCGTCCGGGCCATCGGCTCGAAGGAAACCTACAAAGGAGTCCTTGAGAACCCCCAAGATATTTCGAAAGACGTTCTCAATCGAGGTCTCGATGCTGGAACTGCTTACGAAATTCTTTCTATCGATATCGCCGACGTCGGAGTGGGTGCGAATATCGGAGCGAAGCTTCAGGCCGAGCAAGCCGATGCTGATAAGCAGGTCGCTCAAGCCAAGGCGGAAATGCGTCGAGCCGCCGCTGTTGCCGTGGAACAAGAAATGCGCGCCAAGGTGGTCGAAGCCGAAGCCCAGGTTCCTTTGGCCATGGCAGAGGCTTTCCGCAAAGGAAACTTAGGTATCATGGATTATCAGAAAATCCGCAATGTCTCAGCCGACACCGAAATGCGTGCATCTATCGCTAAGGATTCTGCCAAGCCGAACTCGAAGTAAGAAAGTTGTCTCTTGTGGAGTGGCTTGTCCCAGTTCTCTTCGTCGTCGTCAGTCTTGCCCAGTGGTGGCTTAAAAGGCAAAAGCAGTCAACTGAGCCAGTGCTCACACCCACCGCTCCTCAAGAATCGAAAGCAGACCCTGAACGGGAGGCTGAGCCATTTGAAGAATTTGGTGACCTTCTCGAGGCTCTCGGTCGTCGACGCCACGAATCCCCCCCATCTCCTGCTGCGATTCCTCCGAGAGCAGTTCCTCCTGCCAAACCATTCATCGATTTCTCTCCGCCCATCGTTACCCATAAGGATTCACCTCTTCGTCCCCACATTCCTGCTCCGCCTCAAGTATTAACCGATTCCTTTTCAGGAGAAAGTGCAACGCCACTTCCAGTCTTCGTCCATGACAAACCCGCCTTTTCTTACGCTCAACCCCAGGGAGCGCGCCGACATTCGTTTCAGAAAAGACTGAGTGACCCAGCCTCTCTGCGCCAAGCGATAATTCTATCCGAAATCCTCGCTCCGCCACTCGCTTTACGCTGAAATCATTTATGGCCACCTCGAAATCCTCCCCAGTCCGCGCCGCCCTTATTCAGATGAGCTGCTCGGCAGATCCCGCCAAGAATCTGCG
>CAMCNF010000057.1 GCA_945876115.1 Verrucomicrobia subdivision 6 bacterium
GTCTGTGCAAGGTTGCGCGGGGGCTGGGATTCGTGGCTCGACAGCGCCGCCCTATTTCTCGATATTGATTTGATGAGCGTACAAATTCACACAGCAAAGCAAGGAAACGGAACGGTCGTGCAATTTCATGGGCGGGTGGACGCGACGAGCGCTCCTTCAGTGGAACAGGCCTTAGTTGCGGTGATCGACCAAGGGGAGAAGAGGTTAGTCATCGATTGCTCTGCACTGGAATTTATTAGCAGTGCTGGATTGCGGTCCCTTTTACTCGCGGTGAAGAAGATGAAAGCTTCGGGTGGTGCGATTGCCTTGGCGGCCCTTCAGCCCAACGTAAAGGAAGTCTTTGATATCAGTGGTTTCTCGGCTCTCTTTACGATTCATAGCACGACGGCTGAAGCGTTAGCCTAAGTCGGATCGCTCTGGCCCTATCAAGGGCAGAGCAGTTTGGTTGGAATTAAGTGGTGGCGGCGGGCGTTTCTTTTGACTTACGAAGAAGAAGAATATTGCGGTCACCTTCTCGTCGGTATTTGGTTTCATCCATCATCTTTTTAACTAAATGAATTCCGAGCCCTCCGAGCTGGCGCTCCGCCACAGGAGTTTCGAAGTCGGGTTCATCAATTTCTAAAGGGTTAAACTCACGTCCGCGGTCCTCAAACTCCATTTCGATATGCTCATCCACACGGCGGAAGGTGATGTGAATTGGGTGGATGCCCTGCTCATCGAATCCGTATTTAATTATGTTGGTGAGAATTTCTTCGATCGAGACAAGTAGGTGGTAGCGGAGGCGGCCATTAATTTCATGTTGGGTAGCAAAGCTCTCAAAGATCGAGTTTACGCGTAAAAGATCCTCGATCCGGTTTTTGACTGTGAGTTTGATTTCGGGGTGTTTCATACGGAGGAAAGGAGGAGAGTTTGGAGCCCCGCTAAGCGGAAGATATGGGCTACATCAGGTATGACTCTTTCGATGCCGAAGTCATGCCCTGAAGCCTTGGCGAGTTTGGAAGCGTCGATGCAGAGGTGGACGAAAGCTGAGGCGGCATAAGGTACTGCGCTGATTTCAAAGCGGACAGGTCCGGTGTGGGTGGTGACGAGTTGGCGGATTGGGAGGCGGATTTCGCCGACATGGGCTGCGTCCATCCGTCCATGCATAAAGATTCGCAGAGTGCGGTTGGCGATTTCGTGAGTGAATTGTGGGCCCGGACCGCCTTCAATCAGATGATCCATTCCAGTCAGAGCGAAGACCCGACGTAGATCGGTAGAGCAGTTCGTGATGCGAAAAGTTCCGTGGCGGCGTTGAAGTTCTCGGGCAGCTTCAAAGATGAGCCGAAGGACAGCCGAACCGATATAGGTCACATTTTGAAAATCACAATTGAGGTTGGCAGGTTGATGGTCGATCTCAGTGCGAATGGGTTGCTTGAGTTCCACGCTGGCTACGGTATCGAGCCGTCCTGAGAAGGTGAGGACTGTTCCAGTGCCGTCCCTTTTAGCCTGCATGAACTGCATAGGAAGATTATGACTGGAGAGGGTCGGAGGGGCAAACTCTGACTACGGCCGGTTTTTAGTCTCGGAGAATACGGGCGAGGTAGCCTGCGGCGCCTGGAGTGGGAGGTTGGGCAAAAAACTCTGCGGTGGGACCAAGCCATTCGAGC
This sequence comes from Verrucomicrobia subdivision 6 bacterium, assembly GCA_945876115.1. GTDB lineage: Bacteria > Verrucomicrobiota > Verrucomicrobiia > Methylacidiphilales > Verrucolacustridaceae > Verrucolacustris. The sequence continues at coordinate 1,647 of CAMCNF010000057.1, forward strand.
TGGTGGTTACGCAAGAAGGCCACGGTCCCACCTGTGCGGCGGGCGAAGCCAGTAGCATGAGTAGCTAAGATGAGAGTGCGACCCTCTTGCTGGACATCGGAGAGGGCGTCGAGGACTTCGGCGGTCATTTCGGGATCGAGAGCGGAGGTGGGTTCGTCCAAAAAAAGAATTTCGGGTTGGTGTCCTAAGGCGCGCGCCAGAGCGATGCGTTGTCGTTGGCCTCCAGAAAGCTCGGCGGGTTTTTTGTGGGCGTGAGGTAAGAGTTGGAATCTGGTCAGAAGAGATTGTGCACGCTCCTTTGCTTCGGCGGCAGACTGATGGTGGGCGTAGCGCAGCGGAAGAGTGATGTTCTCCTCAGCGGTCAAATGAGGGAATAGATTGCCCTCTTGGAAGACGAAGCCGAGCCGACGTCGGTAGTCGCGGAGAGTAGCTTCGTGCGGGGGAAGAGGGATGCCATCGACTTGAATAGAACCTTCGTCGGCAATTTCCAGTCCAGCGAGAAGGCGGAGGAGGGTCGACTTACCCCCGCCTGAGGGGCCGAGCAGAAGAAGTGGAGAACCTAGTGGAAGGGTGAGGGTGATCTGGCGGATGGCCCAAAGGTCCCGGTAGCGTTTTCCAGCCTGGATGGACTTAATTTGCATAGGCCAACGATTTCTCCCAGCGCCGTGTAAAGAATGCTAGCGGGGCGGTGAGGACGAGATAGGCGAGAGCGAGGGGGAGATAAGATTCTAGAGTTCCGTAGGTGAAGGCATTAATTTCTTGGGCTACGTGAGTGACTTCAGTGACGGCGATGACCGAGAGGAGGGAGGAGTCTTTGAGGAGGGAAGCGGTTTGTCCTGCTAGCGCTGGCAAAGAGTTGCGGAGTCCAAGCGGAGTGATGATGTGGCGGAAGGTGCAGGTGGGAGTCAGGCCAATGGCGCGAGAAGAAGTAAGGAGAGATTGGGGGATGGAGAGCCAAGCTCCGCGGAAAATCTCGGAAAAGTAGGCGGCTTCGAAAAGGGTAAGAATGAGGGTACCTGCGAGCAGTCGATTTTGTAATCCGAGGGCTGAGCCGACTATGTAAAAAAGGACAAGGATCTGAACGAGAAGGGGGGTGCCTCGGATGAGTTCGACCAGAAGAGTGCAGAATTGGCGGATGGGGAGCCAACCTGCGATTCGTCCTGCGGCCAGAACGAGGCCTAGGGGGATGGAAAGAAGAAGGGTAGCGGAGCCGAGGAGGAGGGTGGTGCACCAGCCATAAAAAAACTTTTCACGGTAGGCCCAGACGGTGTCCCAGCGCCATTCCCAGTGGAGAGATTGGAAAGCGATGGCGAAGAATCCGCCCAAAAGAGACAGAACCAAGAAAAGGGAAAGAGCGGTAAGCAGAGGGTGAGGGCGGGAAGGTTTCAAGGAGTGGAGGAGAAGATAAAGGGAATTCCCGCCTGACGAAAGAGAGCTTCTTCGGGTGCGAGATAGCGAGAGGATAGCTTTCGGAATCCGCCTTGCTGATGAAAGGATTCGAGGAAGGCGTTGACCTCACGAAGGAGGACGGCGTCGGAGGAGCGAAGGCCCAGAGCCCAGTTCTCCTCCTGAATCGAGGAAAGGAGAGCTTGGGTGGAGTCGGGATAGCGCTGGTGGGCTCGGGCGACGGAGAGTTGATCGTAAAGGAATGCGTCGGCTTTGCCTTGGCTGATTTCGAGGTAAGCGGCGGCATCTTTATCAACGACAAGTTTTTTTGCTTTAGGGAAAAGTCGTTCCGCAACGAGGTGACCACTGGTGCCTCGCTTGGTCACGAGAGTACGGTCGGGGCGGTTGAGGTCATCGGCCTTGAGGAGGGTGGGGTCTTTGCGAGTGAGAAGGGCGAGGCCGATTCGGGCGTAGGGTTGGGAGAAGCTGATGACTTTGGATCGTTCGGGGGTGACGGTGAGGGAGGAGAGAATCAGATCGATCTTTTTCGTGAGGAGAGCGGGGATGAGTCCGTCAAAGGAGATATTTTCGATTTGAAGAGGACGATGTAATGAGTCGGCGAGTTTTTGGGCAAGCTCGACGCTTAGGCCCGAGGGTTTCCCGCTGGCGTCGGTCATTTCGAAGGGAGGATAGTTGAGTTCCATCCCGACAATCAGAGGCAGGCCGCCACTAGGGCTAGGCTTAGGGGAGCAACCAACGAGCAAAAGGGCGAGCGAGAGGATGAGTGAGATCAAGCGCGGGAGGCGTCGACGTATTTTTTATTCATTTCGCGCATCCGCCGACTGAGAATAGTGGCTAAGCCAATGAGAAGCATTCCGCCGAGCTGATGATTATTATTCATGAGGAACTCGAGTTGGGGCCAGGAAATAGCCCAAACGATGGAGGACTGAGTGGGGAAAATGCTGGCGGAGGTGGGGCCTGGGTCGAAAACGGATATTTCTCCGAAGGTGTCGCCGGGTTGGAGTTTGGCGAGTTCGACCTCGGAGGCTTGGCCTTGGCGGCGGACGGAGAGTTCGCCTGAGACGAGGATAAACATGCGACCGAGTTCGGCGCCTTCGTCGACAAGATTGTGGGGAGGTTCGACCGAGACGAACTCGCCATATCCTGCGAGGGCAGAGCGGGCCTCTTCAGAAAAGTTTGCGGTGATCCCTGAGGCGGGCAGGGCAGCGTGGGCAAGAGGGTCGGACATAGAGAGAATAGTAAAGGGCAGAAGGTAAGCGGGGTCAATTCGAAGGGAAAAAGTTTTGTGGTTGGTGGATCATTTTGGCGGAACGGGTGACGGGTCGGGTTTGGGTTGGGTGGCGGGTGTAGGGAGAACAAGGGGAATTAGTTTCGGACGCTCTTTCTGGAGATTGGCGGGAGTGGAAGCTGTCGTTCCCTGAAGAGGGGCGGAGCGCATGTAGGAGGGGAGGATGCTTGGGGCGGGGTCGACGTTAGCGATCCAGGTGCTCCGGCGCACTGATTCAGGTTTGACGGTGCCGTCGAGGTTCAGTTGGAACTGAACGACTGAGTCCATGCCGACGCGGGTGGCTTGTCGGCGATCGAAGCCATCGATCTCCCAAGAAGCTTTATCAAAAGGATCGCGGCCTGATTCCTTTTTCCAAATTGTCCCGTAGGTATCTTTTCGCCACTCATTGCCGTCGCTGTCGCATTTCCAGAAAGTGGATTCTTTTGGGGTGGAAAAGTTATAAAGATTGCGGCCGAACTGGTGGGAGGTAGTGGAGGTGCGCGGATCATCCTCGCGAAGGAGCTCTCCTGCGAGGGAGGGGAGGCAGAAAAGACTGAGAACAGAACCAGCAAAGAAAAACCTGTTCATAGGAGAATCGTAGGTTCGGGTTGGGGCGGTACAATGCGTAAGCTTGAGGTGAGAGAGGGTAAGGGTAGGGTAGAAAGTGGACGGGTGGCAGAGCGGTTTAATGTACCTGACTCGAAATCAGGAGTAGGGGTAACCCTACCGTGGGTTCAAATCCCACCCCGTCCGAGTCTACGAGGACGGGGTGAGTTCCTCCTAGCCGGAGGCGAAAGAAGATTAGGTCGGGGGTAGGTCTGAGGGGGACCAAATCCCACCCTCCCCATCTTTGAAATCCGCGTCCTCGTGGACGGGGTAAGCCCCTACTAGCCCGAGGCGAAAGAAGATTAGGTCGGGGGCAGGTCTGAGGGGGACCAAATCCCACCCCTGAATCTTTGCATTGGTCCGCGTCCTCGCGGACGGGGTGAATGTATTTTATTCGCGTTCGAGAAAAAGGGGACAGGTAGTAGGTATGACGCCCCCGCTTGCTAACGGCAGTCCAAGGCGAGCAGAATGATTAGATGAAACTAATCCATGCTTTATTAATTGTGGGAATGCTGGCGGTGAGTGGATGGGCGGAGATTTACTCTCCCGAATTAGTTAAGAAGGCAGAAGGAGGAGACGCAGAGGCACAAACCGATCTTGGCGCTTGTTACTACGAAGGCAAAGGCGTTACCCAAGATTACAAGGAAGCGGTGAAGTGGTGGACGAAGTCGGCTGAGCATGGGAATGCGGGGGGACAATGCGTGCTTGGTATATGCTACTACATGGGCGACGGCGTCACCCAAGATTACAAAGAAGCGGTGAAGTGGTTTACAAAGTCGGCTGAACAGGGGGACCAGACTGGTCAACTACTGCTCGCAAAATGTTATGAGCGGGGTGTGGGAGTTGCGAAAGACCCGAAGGAGGCATTGAAGAGGTATATAAAAGCTTCGGAGAAAAAAACACCAGGCTCTTTGTATTATGTAGCTAAGTCTTTTCAAGTTATAGGTCTCAGTGGTGAGGATAGTGAAAGATCAGAGGAGGGTTTTAAGGAACTGTCTAACTTATCATTCCGCGGAAGGGGTGATATCGATAACGCTTTTATAGGACTTGGATGTATGGAGGTTGGGGCTTTTGATCGGGCCAAAGAAGCGCTGTTTAATTCCGGAAACTCTTTCGCCCCGTTCAGTCAAAATATTGATCCAAAAAGCATGTCTCTGTTGTTGAAAGATTCCCCATTTCGGGATTCTGTTGTCGAGATTCTATGTGGGGATATGGAAACGATTGGAAGTGGAATCTTCTGCGGACCCGATGGCCTAATTTTGACAGCTGCTCATGTAATCGCGGGGCAAAAAGAAATACACATTAGAAATGCCAAGATGCAAACGTGGGTGGTCCAACAAATATGCCCTGGCGATTTCACTCAAGACCTTGCACTTATTAAAACAGATGCACGGAATCATCCGTATATCCAACTTGCGGATGATGATCCCGAAAAAGGGGATGAGGTGAAAGTGATAGGCCATCCCCTGGGCGTGATTCACCTTATTGAGAGCACTGGGAGCGTTAGATCACCGGGCTCCTTAGAAGATATAATGATATTGAGTAATCCTGCTATGCCCGGCAATTCAGGTTCGCCAGTTTTCAATAAAGAGAATCAACTGGTTGGGATTTTAACAAGGGCAAGTTGTTTCACTAATGAGAAGAACCTTGATTCAACCCGAAACGCTATGGCAGTGAGTCTGCAGAATCTAAAGAAAACCATGGAGTTCGCAGAGGATCCAAAAGGTTACCATCCTGTATCAGACATTGGTGCATGGGCTGTTAAAAGTCCGTTCTGGAACCCGGAAACAGTTGGTGATGAATATAGAATTCTTCTTGGTAGAACATACTTAAGTAACAGCTATGAGGAACGCCAAACTGAGGTGGCGAAAGCAATATTTGTCGCCGAGGCTGATAAAGGAAATGCTGAAGGTATTCGTGAACTTGCCAACCTGCATTTCAGCGGAATTGGTGTTCAGAAGGATAAGAAAAAGGCACTAGAATTGTGGAATCAGTCTGCCAACCAAGGTGATGTGGAAGCCATGCTCCGTATCGGCGAAGAATATCACTCTGGGGAAAACTTACCCGTGAATCAAAGAGAGGCGTTTAAATGGTTTCGCAAATCAGCAGAAGGGGGTCAGGTCGATGCAATGGGTTATCTTGGGGTATACTATCTGAATGGGTGGGGTATAGATAGCCAAGATAGGAAAGAAGCGGTTAAGTGGTTGCGAAAAGCGTCGGAACTGGGGAACGCGCAGGCCGAATCTAATCTTGGTATTTGCTACCATCACGGAACTGGTGTCGGAAAAGACGCGGATGAGGCATATAAGTGTTTTAAGAATGCCGCTGAACACGGTGATGCAAATGCACAAACAATGCTCGGCTACTACTATCAAACTGGAACTGTAGTTGATAAAGATGTTAAAGAAGCAATGAATTGGTACAAAAAGGCTTCTCTTCAGGGCGACGAAAAGGCAACTGAATTAATGCGTGAAGCTAGGTATAGATAGAAACGGATTGTGCGAAACCGCTATCATTTCTCAAATACCTCTCAAACTCATGAGTTTAATCTCGAAGGGGCTTGGCATTTTTGATAGGATTTCAGATTGGAAATGAGGGAAGTAGATCCCGTGACAGTTCGTGACAGCATAGTCACAAGTCGTGGCAATTTCTCGCAAAACGACGCAATATAAGTCCTTGATAGTGTTGGTAGTCAGGTAGTAGCACATAGTTTCAAATCCCACCCCGTCCGCGTCCTCGTGGACGGGGTAAGCCCCTACTAGCCGGAGGCGAAAGAAGATTAGGTCAGGGGTAGGTTTGAGGGGGACCTCATTTGGTCCCCCTTTACCCTGAGACCTATGCCACGACCTTTCCAAGAGAAGGAATTGTGCGCTTACGCGCACGCGCATTCACCCCTCTCATTTCTGAAGTCTCAGTCTTCGAGGACGGGGTGAGTCTTTCATCCTGTAAGGGTAACTAGATTGGCGCAGGGGTAGGTTTGAGGGGGACCAAATCCCACCCTTCTCATCTCTAATGACTTTTCCAAGAGGAGGAATTGTGCGCTTACGCGCACGCGCATTGGTCCCCCTTTGCCCTTTGACCTATGCCATGACCTTTCCAAGAGGAGGAATTGTGCGCTTACGCGCACGCGCATTGGTCCCCCTTTACCCTGAGACCTATGCCATGACCTTTCCAAGAGAATGAATTGTGCGCTTACGCGCACGCGCATTGGTCCCCCTTTGCCCTGAGACCTATGCCATGACCTTTCCAAGAGGAGGAATTGTGCGCTTCGCGCACGCGCATTAACCCGTCTCATTTCTGGCTTCGTGGCTACGGGGGCAGGTTAAGGCCAAGCAACCAAGTGCCTTGCTGGTATGCGTTGGAGGATCTTGTGTCAGCAAGCAAAGTGATCAGGATACGGTAATGGAAAGAGTCGAGTGTCCCGATGAGTCGAAGTTCACCCAAGAGCAGAAAGAGCAGTTCGACAGGCTGCCGATCAATCTTACGCGGATGCTGCTGCACTGTCCTGTTTCGATGGTTCAATCGTTCCTCGATTTCGGTTTGTCGTTTCGAACGGGAAATCTTGATCCAAAAATTAGGGAACTGGTGATTTTGAGGATGGGTACTTTGCGTGGCAGTTCGTACGAACTTTTGCATCATCTCCCAGCGGCTAGGACGGCTGGATTGAGCGAGATGGAGATTTCTGCCATCACCTCCGCCAAGCCCTCTGGTCTTAATGAGAAACTTTCTCTTATGCTTCAGTTGGCAGATGACTGTTCTCAACTTGGGAAGGTTTCCGACTCTACCTCTAACAAGCTGGCAAAGATCTTTTCAGCACCCGAAATTGCGGAAGCGACCCTTCTTGCTGGTTTCTACGAACTGGTGGCCTGTTTTCTTGAAACTATGGGAGTGAAGCTCGATGAACATGGACTAAATTGGGGCAAGGTAGATAGCGAGTCTGCTTAGTCAAAGTTACCAGGCTCCATCCGAAATTACCGGCATCCGCTTGTCTTGAAATTGTCACAAACGAATCTAAATAGGCCATTGAAAACTAAGAAAGCTGTGCTTACTTGATCGTATGCAGAGAGTTGTATCAGCTTTATTTGTTTTGATCGTTGCTGGGTCGGTTAAAAGCTCAGCACAAATTAGCCAGATATTTCCGGATGGCTACTCGGTGACTGGGGTCAGGGCATTAGACGCATCTGGTAATATGATTATCGCGGGTGGAACGGGAACATCTCCTTTTTTCTATTCTGGGCCGCTTCCTTCTTCAACGAACCCTGGGAACACTTACACCAGCAATCTGGTGCCGATAATTAACGGGAACGCTATCACGGGAACATCGACGTTTTATGGTCCCAATACCCCCTATTATGATTCATCGATCGGGGCGGGTAATGTATTGGCAGTTGGTTCGTACAAGGAAACTCTTACCTCCACCTATCAAAACGGTATGATGTATCTAGGGCCAATCACGGGGAGCACATCTTCCAGTAACTGGACTTCGATTAAGGTTACCGAAAGCGTGGCAGGACAAGCGGTAGGGGACACTATTCCGCACAGCACCATGGGGAATCTGGTGGTGGGGAACTACAACACTGCAGTCCCGAGTAGCGGGCAGGGGTTCATTTATAACATTTCCGCACAAAGTTATAAGAAGCTGAGTTTTGGAGATGTCACAAGCGCTTTTGGTATCTGGCAGAACGGGGGATCGACTAGCTCTCTCTATACCATTGTCGGAGGCTACACTCTTTTGGGTGGCGATTCGCAGATTGGGTCCAAAGGGCAGGTCGGGTACATTGTTAATTACAATGCATCAACGGACGTCTTTAGTGGTTTTACCGAGTTAAGCCTAAACAATGATCGTTCTGTCTTCACTCATGTCGAGGGCATCGCCGCTTATGAAAATGGTTTTTCACTTGCGACGATGTCTGTGAAAGACGGTCTGCTTAGTGCCGCCTACGCATTCGTCCCAGTTACTGCGGGTGGATTCGGCACAGCTAGTTGGGATGTAATTGACAATAACCTCAGCGGAACTTCTACCACTGGCGACACGGTGATCGATAGGTCTGTAATGGGTCTCTACACCACGACAGGTGGCGCTTCTGCTTCTTTTGTTTATAGCGTGCCCGAACCCTCCGCTCTCTCACTTCTGGCTGTGGGTATTGGCGGCTTGGCAATGTTACGTCGTC
>CAMCNF010000058.1 GCA_945876115.1 Verrucomicrobia subdivision 6 bacterium
TCGGCCTTCTCGGTTGTCCAGCGCCGTACCCGCTTCTTAGCGGGGAGAGGATTTAACATCATTGTGATGTTCCTGCCAATCAATTTCGGATTGGCATCCGCCACCGCTACCAGCTTCAAATCGTTGCGAATATTCACCACCACCGCCTGCCCCAGCTCCACATGCTGCATTTCACGACCACGGAAGGCCATAACCACCTTCACTTTCATCCCTTTCCACAGAAATCCCTCCGTTTGGCGGAGCTTGGTCTGATAATCGTGCGGATCGATATTCACGTGAAACTTCATCTCCTTCACCTTCGCGGCCAAATTATGCCTCTTCGACTCCCGCTCCCGCTTGTCCATCTCGTAACGATATTTTCCAAAATCCAGGATCTTACAAACGGGCGGATTACTGTTGCCACTGACCTCCACCAGATCCAGACCCGCCTGACGGGCTGCATTCATCGCATCGTTGAAATTAACCACCCCCACTTTTTGACCCGCTGCGTCCACGAGGTAAACCTCGCGCGCTCGGATCCGATGGTTGGCACGTAGTTCCTGCATTAGGAGGAAAAGACCGCTCGCATGGGGCGCAGCGACTTCAAAGGAGGAAAAAAGAGGACATCAAGACAGCGTGGGTCAGACCGAAAGCGTCGTTGAGCTAGGCAAAGGCAAGGTCATCAATAAGTGAATCATCCCCACAATGCCCCCAGCTTGGCAAGGGAAATGTGCCCATACCCCAAGAGTTCCGCTGGCAGAAAACCCGCGCTGGCTTTAGGGTTTTCCCTCGGATGAAACCCCTCCTCCTCTCCGCCCAAATTTTTACCCTGGCCCTCGCCCTTCTTTCCCCTGCAACCCTTCGCGCCCAAGAGGCTGGCGATGCAACTAAGAAAATTCTCGAAGCCTACGAAGGAGGCCGCTTCGATGAGACCATCAAACTCGCTAACGCCTTCATCCAGGCCAGCCCCACCTCCCTCAACCTACCCAGTGCCTACCTTCTCCTTGCACGTTCCCAATACAACCTCAGTAAATGGCCCGAGGCCGTCGTCGCCTACCGCAAAGTACAAACCACCACCAAAGAAAAAGATGTCAAAGAGGAAGCCGCCTATTTCGTTCTCCAAGCCGTCGCCGCCCAAGCCAGTACCGCTCCCGACAAGTCGGCCGAACAAAAAAAGAGTATCGAGGAAGCCATTCAACTCGTCGCCACCTTTGCCAAAGAATTTCCTGAGTCGAAATCCCTCGCCGAGAACCTTCTTCTCCGCGCTCGCCTCAACGTCCAGCAAAGTAAATACGCCGAGGCCAGCGCCGATCTCGATGCCGCCCGCCTCGCCGATAAAGAAAAAGACCTCACCGAAGATCTCGACTACCTTCAAGGCTACGCCGAAGCCCAACGAGCCAAGGAACTCCTCGCCGATTTCAAAAAAGCAGACGCCGATGCCGCTCTCGCAAAATCAGGCCAGATTTACTCCCGTATCGCTTCCGGATCCAGTCCCGCCCTCGCCGCCGAGGCCAATCTCCAACTCGCCATGCTCGATCTCGCCAGCAACCGCTTCAACGAGGCGGTCACCCGCCTCCGCGCCATCCCTGGGAAAGATGAACTCATCGCCCAACTCCAGGCCAAACTCGCCCCGCTCCGTGCCGAAGTCGCCTCAGGATCTACCCCCTCCCCCGACAAAATTCGCCGCATCACCCGAGCCAGCCAAAAGATCGAAGAGGTTCGCTCCCGTCCCGATCTCTCAGGCCAGGCCCTCCTTCAAGTGGGCCAAGCCTTCCTCCAGACTCGCCGCTATGACGAAGCCCGCCTCGTCTTTCGCCAAGTCGCCCAGTACGGAACTCCTGACCTCGCCGGTCCCGCCCAACAGCAGATTATCCTCACCTTCGCCCTCCAAGGACGTACCGCAGACGCCGATCGCTTGCTTGAAAAATATCAAAAGGATTATCCCACCCAAAAAGGCATCGCAGGCCTCGTCGACTACCTCGTGGGATGCGCACTCCTAGAGGATGGCGATTACGAATCGGCCATCAAACGACTGAAATCGGCTCAAGAAAAAATCACCAACGAACGGTATGCCGACGAGATTCCCCGTTTCATCGCCACCGCCTATCAGAAATCAGGCAAAGGCGCCGAAGCCCTTACCTACTACGAAAAGTTTCTTGCCGATATTAAATCAGGCAAAAGAAAAGTATCCACCGAAAGCGCCGAACAAACTCAACTGCTATATGCCTCCGCCTTAATTGGGGAGAAAAAGTTTCCCCAAGGGATTGCTCTCCTGACCGAGCTCAGCACAGGTCCCCATACTCCCACCACCAAAGAGGTCGCCACCCTGCGCCTAGCCTACTCCCTGCGCGCCTCAGGGAAGTTCACCGAAGCTGCTACCGCCTTCGCTAAATTCATCACCGCCTACCCTCAATCGAGCAACCTCGGGGTGGCCCTCCTCGCCCAAGGAGATGCCTGGGTCGATGCCAAGAAGCCCGAACAGGCCCTCGTCTTATGGAAAGAAGCCGCCAGCAAACTTTCTGGCTCTCCCGCTGGGCTCGATGCCTACGAAAGGATCTGGAGAAGTTATGCCCGCGACAAAAAGAAAGATCTCATGCTCTCCACTCAAGAAGACCAGTTCCGCACTTACCCCAAAGACCCTCGCAATATCAGCGCTTACCTCTCCCGTGGCACCCTTTTCGCCGAAGAACGGGATGAGAGCCAAGCCCTGCAATCCTATCGCCGCGCTTTCGAACTTTTTAAAGAGCTCTATCCCGATACCACCACCTCCCCGCCCCCCGTGGCTATTTCTGACCTAGCCTACTCCGCCTTGGAAAAATCTGCCGATCTCGATCTGACCATCGCCAAAGCTATGGGCGGATATGCCCAACTGCCTCCTGAAACCCAGACCCGTTGGAAAGAATCACTCCAGCGCGCTACCGACTCTATCGGCCAAGCCATCCTCGGTTACTCCGGCCCACGCGCTGCCCCTGCCCTTTCGAAGCTCGTCGGAATCTGTCTCTTCCGCTTTTCCAGTGGAGCCGCCCCCGTGGAAGAGTGCCTCCAACCCTTCCGCGATCTTGCTAGTAAAGCCAGTGCCCGCCCCGGTCTCGTTGCGCAGATTCTTTTTTCTCAAGCCAGCGTACCTTTTGAAGCGGGCCAGACCACCCTCGCCCTTCGTCTTTACGAGGAAGCCTATAAACAGTCCCTCGAAAACAAAGCCGCCCTGGATTGGCGTGATCTCCAGCGCTTCGCCAACGCACTACTCTCCGCAGGCAAAGCCGAAGAGGCCCGCCCCGTTTTCGAACGAATCCGCAAGGAATTTCCCGCCAAAGTCGGCTCGAAAGACCCACGCCAGTACGCTCAAGCTTCCGCACTCTTTGGACTCGGCCAAATTGAATTTCAATCCAACCACAAAGCCGAAGCAGAAAAGCTCTTCGCCGAATTGGCTCGCGACTACTCCTGGTCCGATAAGGTTCAGGAAGCCAACTTCCTGCGGGCTCAAGCTTTGGCCGAAGCAGGTAAGTACGACGGGGATAAAACCAATCCAGCTGCGTTCGAGCTTTGGACGAGTGTTATCGAAAGTCCGACCTCCTCCAACGAGATGAAAGCCAAATCGATGCTCGCCTTTGGCCAAGCATTAGAAACGGTCGCCTCAAAAAATGTTTCCACCCGCCAGGTCGAACAAGGGGTAGGCAAAGCCAAACTCGATCCTCTCGATCTCGCAGTCACCTACTATCAGAAAATCGACCTCTACTACGACAGTCTGCCCGACCTTTCCTCACAGGGTCTTCTTCGCGCGGCTAAGATTCGCCGTGGTCAGCAGAAGAACGACGAGGCAAAGAAATTGATCACCACCCTCCTTTCTAAATATCCCAACACCCCCACCGTCCCTGAAGCCAGCGAGCTTCTCAAATCTCTTCCCGCAGCCTCCGCTCCAGCTTCTCCGTGACCCCCTCGCCGGTTCTTCTGCGCCGGACCCTGCAGATCATACAACAGCTCAAGAAATCTTACCCCAATGCTCACTGTGAGCTGGATCACGCCAACCCGCTCCAACTTCTCATTGCTACCATTCTTTCCGCGCAGTGCACCGACGTGCGGGTCAACCTAGTCACTCCTGCCCTTTTCCTCCGTTGTCGCAACGCCAGCGATTACGCCACGATTCCCCAAACCGAGCTGGAGGAAATCATTCGCTCGACCGGTTTCTATCGGGCGAAAGCCCGGTCCATCCGTGCTTGTGCGGTTGCCCTCGTTTCAGATCACCAAGGCGAAGTCCCGCGGACCATGCGCGAACTGCACCTTCTTGCTGGCGTTGGTCGCAAAACCGCCAATGTTGTCCTAGGCAATGCCTTCAACCTTGCAGAGGGAGTCGTCGTCGACACTCATGTCGGACGGCTTTCCAGGAGAATGGGTCTCACTCGTCACGTCGATCCGGTCAAAGTCGAATCAGCCCTCGTAAAGTTAGTCCCCAAAAACGAGTGGACCCTTTTCTCCCATCTTCTCATTGCGCACGGCCGAAAACGTTGCCCCGCCCGAAAGCCTGATTGCGCAAATTGCGAAATCCTAAAACTCTGCCCCCGCATCGGAGCCCGCTAGAATTTTGGGGTCAGAGGTCAATTTTCAATTCTCCTCCGCGCTCTACACCCTCATTTCAACACTTAGGTAGCGGCGACCTCTCCGAGGTCGCCTCGCTCAAGACCCATCCCCCCTCACTCCCCCCGCCGCTCGTCATTCCCACATTCTTGGGAATATGGGAACGTCCTCGCCTCCTCTCTTCGCGACCTTGGCGGACTTTGCGTGAGCAATTTCTTCTCCAATCCACGCGTAAGCGTGTCCCGCAACTGCGGGGCAAAATTAAGAATTAAAAATTTGAAATCCCCCCTGTCACCCCCCCCCTCTCCTACGGCACGACCGCTTCCACCTTAAGAAATCCCTTATCCCCGCCTGACGTAAACGTCGCTTCGTACTGCCTATACCCATCCGGCACAACCGAAGGTTGCGGACTGCTCAAGCTAGGCGTCACCGTCCCGTTAAATCCTGCACCCAAACTCGTAGCCGACCTCACCGTATAGGTCACACCCCCCACCACCTTCTGGTTGTAAAACATCTTCATCTGGCCAGCTGCTTGGCTAATCGTCAACGGACTGCCACCCGCAACCACTGGATCAAGCCCGAACGCATACTCCTGCTCGTTGCTCCACCCATCCATGTCTGGATCGGCGGAGGCCAAAGCGCTATTTCCCATCAATCCTTTACTACTTGCCCATCCGGCCAATGTTGTTCCGGCTGAGATCGTCCCCATCACTCCGCTCGGTTGCGCCAAGATATAGTTTCCTTGATCCAATCCCATCAGCGCAAAATTTGCCGCCACCGTCCAAGTTCCCACTTCTTTCGATGCAAAAACTCCTGTGGGATTTGCTGCTAAACTAGTATCGTCTTCCCCGAGAACACCGACCAGCATGCCGCCGATCAAAGTCGCCGCCGTACTACCATCATACCCTCTGCTTTGGCCAGACGCCCCCACCACGCTTAGCCCGGCCGCGGTGATCGATGCCGTTAAACCAGTAGGTTGCACAACTTGATAATTCAAAGCTTGAGAGCCACTCAGAGAATACCCCGTGTAGACGCTCTTACCTGCCCCGACTTTTGCATCCGCAAAAACCGCACTGGCCGAGCTAAGTGCAACATCTCCCCCAGCAACCACCCCGATGAGAACTGGTGTTCCACTCACCGTCGCCGCAGAAGTGCTGTCATACACCTTGTTTTGGGCCACCGCCCCAGAGATGGATAATGCCTTTGGCTCTACTGTCACGCTGCGCTGAATCGGTAACGCAGCATTGTACGTGCCGTTGCCCGCTTGGCTGGCGGTGACAGCCGCCAAGCCAGCCCCAACGATTGTCAACTGACTACCGCTCACACTTACCACATTAAGATTGGAAGAAGTGTAGCTCACGGCCAACCCCGAACTGGCGCTGCCCGCCAAAGTTACGGAGGTGCCTCCAAAGGTCAGTGCACCCGCCAAGCCTGCGAAGGTGATCGTCTGCTCCGTCTTACTATTTGCCACAGGCGCATCCACAATCGCCACATCGGCACTGTTTTTGGAAGAAACATAGTTGGCACTCGTTGCCAAAGTCAGAGTCAGAACCTCCGTGGCTTCAATCTCATTGTCCGCCTGAGGGGTGATCACCACCTCGACCGTATCGGATCCGACCGCAAACGTGGATGCACTGCCCAAACTCTGGGTATCGGTACCAGCGGTAGCTGAACCGCTCCAAGTATACTGAACCGTAAGAGAGCTAGTGGTAGGACCGAAGCGCTTCAGGGTGAATTTTCCCGTTGTGGGCCCAGCCTCTGCCCCATTTTGTCCTAAAGAAATAGAAACCGATGGAACTCCGCGAAAAACCATTTCCGCGTAATCTGGATTATCAATAAAGGGATTTCGATTGAGCTGATATTTTGTGTAAATCTGATCGTTAATCCATTTTTCTTTTTCGCTGGGCGGGTAAAGCCGATTCCAAGACAACAGATCGGTTAGTTGCCCAAATTGTTCGGCTACAGCAGTCCCATCACTGGCCCCATCGATTAATTCTAGATTAGCCGTACCCCCATCACCGGAGGCACCCTCGTAGCGAAGCGCCATGTATAAAATACCTCGCGCAATCTGGCCCTTCTCATTATCTGGTGGCTCCCAAACGTAACCCTCGAGCTCTCGGCAAGCTGGAGCAGTCTTCGCCCCCGTACTCGTAGTTACATTCCCGTAAACATCGTTATTCCGATCACTATTTACATTTCCACGGCAGGGACGCATGTGGAAAAGATCACTTTGGGCGTACCCAGTGGACGCTCCGAACGACTGAGGCCAGCAGTGCTCTCGATTCCAAACCGCGCTACCCGACGTGCCGAAAGCACTCTTCGCCATGGAATCTCCCCCATAAATAAGAATCACATGAGTGCTGTCCGCCGGATCTTCATAAAGAAGGTTGAGAACTGGAACCACCCCGGCGATTCCGGTGCTGCTGCCTGTTCCATAGGGAATACTTCGAAAACCCGCTTTAATAATACTATTGAGTGACGCTTTGAGATCAGTACTTAACTTTCCTAGGGCGCCATTATAATAGGAAGCAGGAGGATTATAGAGCTTAGTGACAACGAAATTCGCGCCCACAAACGTGAGAGTGTAATTTGCCGAGACCGCCAGGCTGCCTTGTGTGATCGCGTACGTTCCACTGGTTTCTCCCGACACTCGGGTAAGAGTACCTGTCAATCCGCTCGTTTCGATTAATCCAGTTGAGGAAAAGGTAAACGATGGGTCGCTCTCGCCCACATTTTTTGCCGCGCGATTTGCCGTGACCGTCACAGGCCTTTTCGTGATCGTTAGAGTTCGTTCGACCGACGGTGCCGGCAAATAATTTCCTCCCCCTGCTTGGCTTGCGGTGATGATCGCGCTGCCCGCACCCGTAATTTTCAGAGCTCCATTGAGAATTGTCGCAACGTTCTCATTGGAACTGGTATACGCAACCGTCAAACCAGAGCTCGCCGTGGCAGTTAAAAGGGGCGCCACAGCCCCATAAGTCGTACTACCGGAGAAGTCACTAAAAGTTATCGTTTGGGACAAACTCTGGGCGGCGATGGAGGTCACGCTCACCGGAATCCAAAGGCTCGACCCACTCGCATTGATTGCCCGCACCTGTATCTGGGTTGTCCCACTCACCGAAGGAGTTCCGGAAATGGTCCTCGAGGTTGGATTCAATGTCAGCCAGCTCGGCAAGTCCTTCGCTTCAACCGATGTCTGAGAATTTAATGTCGTGGTGATCTCGTAAGAAAATATCGTTCCGATCGTAGCCGTAGCCGAAGCAGGACTATTTACCACAGGAGCCCCAGAATTTGCACTAACGGTGAGCGAAAGAATTCCCTGCCCTAATCCTGCCGAGTTGCTTGCCGCGATCTCAATTAGATAAGTTCCAGGGGCGTTCTTATCGATGGTTCCTGAAATGATTCCAGTCAAAGGAGCAACCCCCAAGCCACTTGGGCCATTCGCTATCGAGTATCCCAGCGGCGCGTTAGACGCCACAATCGAATAAGAAAATGAATTCCCCGCGACGGCGCTTGCCGTTGCGCTAGAGACTACGGGGACGCTACTGACGACTGCCGATCCGATCGTGCCTCCAATATCTAGACCATAACTACCCGAGCTGCTCGATTTAAACCCCCAACCGCCTGTGTCGGTTTGTCCAGTGGCATAAAACCTTAAAGTGACAGTTTTATCGTCCGCCAGATTTTGCAATGCACTGATCCCCGAAAGACTGATCTGAGAAATCGCTCCATCTCCGATTTGAATCGAGGGAGTTCCTATCAGTATGAAATCAACTCCATTCAAGCTGTAGGCGAACTGGTTTTGCACCCCAGGAGACCCAGAATACCCTGTGGTTCCCGCCAGATAGCAATCAATCGAACTTAAAGAAAGGGTCTTGCCGCTCGAAGCCGAGAGCGTTATTTGAAAATAATCGGTGTTCGCGATGCTAATACCATCATTTTTAAATGATTGAGTTCGAAACGTATTATTTGCAGCTGTGGCCGGAGCTCCCGCTCCCCTTGTCAAGACAGGGGCAGTACCTAGCGAAAGGTCGTACACATCCGCAGCGGAGGTAGCTAAGCCACTTTCACTCGTAAAGTCCCAAGCCGCTAGTCTTGCCGCCTGCACAGGGGAGACCCACCCCGCGCAACAAACCGCTACCATGGCAGAAAATTTCTTGAGATTTCTTGTGTGAAAACGATAGAGAAATGATTGCGTACTGATTATGTCCTTAGATAAGGCAAATCGATACGAAACCGCTCTCCGAGGCGATGTGAGGAGCAAAGCCATCTATATGCACATTAGCACATATTATGACTTTTTCTTGCCTTTTTCGCTAAATCTAAACTTTTTTAAACTATTATTGACCAACAACAAACACACGAATTGAGAATCAGATAACTACTTTTAGAATAAGATGCAAGTGACTGTTCTATAACATCTTTACTCAACCCACTCCAAAACTAACTCACCCCAAGAATCCACGTTTCGCCAGCTCCTCTGCAATCTGGACCGCGTTCCAAGCCGCCCCTTTCAGAAGCTGATCTCCACTTACAAAAAAGGCCAACGATTGGGGGTCGCCTTCCACTTCCCGAATTCGCCCCACCAACACTTCCAACTTCCCCGTGGCATCCCGCGGCATCGGATAAAGATTCTTCGCTGGCTCATCAATCACCCTCACCCCAGCGGCCTTCGATAAAAGTTCCCTAGCCTCCTTCGCCGAAATCGCCCTAGAAAACCTCGCTACCACCGCCTCCGAATGAGCCCGCGGAACTGGCACCCGTACACACGTCGGGACCATCCTCAATTTCGGTAGAGCAAAAATCTTCCGCGTCTCCTCCACCATCTTCTGCTCCTCCTCATTGTACCCGTCCTCTCCCACCGGACTGTTGTGCGAAAATAAATTAAAAGCCAATACGTGCGGAAACACCTCGGCCTTTAACTCTTTCCCAGCCGCATAATCCCTCACCTGCTGGTCCAGCTCCGCCATCGCCTTGGCCCCCGCCCCACTCGCCGACTGGTATGTCGCCACTACCACGCTCTCTAAACCCGCCGCCCGATGCAATGGCCCCAGCGCCACCGCTAAGATCGCTGCCGAACAGTTCGGATTCGCAATCAGCCCAGGTCTCCCATCCAGCAAATCTCCATTCACCTCTGGCACCACCAGCGGTACCTCGGGATTCATCCGAAACGC